>JAHDQI010000232.1 GCA_018433925.1 Phycisphaerae bacterium
CCTGTTTAATCATCTTGTTTCCTTTCCTGTACTTGCATAGGTGCTTAGCTCATGAAGGGAGAAAGCTGTTCCTGAAACTTTTCCGGGGTAAAGGGTTTGGTAATATACCCGTTGGCTCCGTCGGCCATGACACTGCTGATCAGGTCCTGCGAACTTTCGGTTGAGACCATAATGATTTTTGTGTCTTTGCAGGTATCCAGTTGGCGGGCCTCTTTGACCATGTCGGACCCGGACATTTCCGGCATGTTGATATCGCACAAAACAATGTCAATCGGGTCGGCCTTCAGTTTTTCAAGGGCCTCCAGGCCATTGCCGGCTTCTTCCGTTCGGTCAAATTCCAGTCCGGACATCCGAATGGTTCGCATAATAATCTTCCGCATGGTTGCGGAGTCATCTACAATCATAAGAGTTTTTGACATTGCTTAACTCCTTGTCCTTGGCAGTTCGCAGTTCCTGGTTTCATATATTTCTGTTCCATGCCTGTTCCCAGGCGGTTACTCTGTAAACGGTTTAAAATCACTGTCATCCAAAGGAATGACACGCGAGGGGTCAGCGCCGGTTTCCGGTTTTGATTTTGAATTCGATTTTTTTGAGGCAATGGAATGGAAAATCGAATCCGACAATCCCGGCTGGGCTTTTTTCAGACCGGCTTGTTTTTTGTTTGTGTCGCGGGATTCCTGCCGGCTTTGCTGACCGCCGATGATCTGCTGGAGGCCGCTGACAATCTCCTTCATGGACTGGGCCTGGGAGGCCATTTCTTCGGCCGCACTGGCCGATTCTTCCGCGCTGGCGGCGTTTTGCTGGGTTATCTTGTCCATCTGGGAAACCGCGGTGTTGATCTGCTCGATTCCCTGGGCCTGTTCTGAGCTGGCGGCGGCGATTTCATCGACGAGGTCAGAGGTTTTTCCGATGCCCTGAACAATCTGGTCCAGCGCGGACTTGACATCGTTTGAGATGACCACGCCGTTCTTGGCATTCTTAACGGACTGTTCGATCAGCTCGGTGGTTTTGTCGGCCGCTTCTGCCGAGCGAATCGCCAGATTTCTCACCTCTTCGGCAACGACGGCAAACCCCTTGCCGGCTTCTCCGGCACGGGCGGCTTCCACGGCCGCATTCAGCGCCAGCAGATTTGTCTGGAAGGCGATTTCATCGATCACCTTGATGATTTTGGCTGTTTCATCAGAGCTTTTCTGGATGTCATCGATGGCGATTCCCATCTTTTGAATAGATTCGGCTCCGAGGTCGGCCGCTTTTCGGGCTTCGGAGGCCAGGGTGCTGGCCTGTGAGGCGTTGTCGGCGTTTTGTTTGGTCATGGAGGCCATTTCCTCCAGACTGGAAGAGGTCTCTTCCAGACCCGCCGCCTGTTCCGTGGAGCCCTCCGCCAGAGACTGGGAGGCCGAGGAGACCTGTCCGGAAGCATCCGCGACCTGTTCGGCGCCATAAAAGGCCTGCTCGACCACTGCCGTGAGGGTCCCGGCCAGTTTACGGGAAATCACAAACCAGACACCGGCCGACAGGATTGCTGCGGTGCCGATGATTAAGAGAAACTGCATGAACGAAGCGCGTCCGATGCTGCCCAGACGGTTTGTCGATTCATAAAATTCATCCAGGTAGGAACTGACACCGATGACCCAATCCCAGGGTTCGAAATAGACAACGCGGGCAATTTTTTCACGCGCCGTCAGATCTCCCTGATTCTGCCAGGGGTATCGCTGCTCGGTAATTTCTCCTGGCTTGGAGGCCAGTGCTTTTTTACAGATTTCCTGGATGAAAAAATTCCCGTTTGCGTCTTTGGCATTCCAAATGCTTTCCCCGTCTCGTTTTCCGCCGGCTGAGATGACATAGTTGCCCTGTGAGTCGAGGACGAAAATGTAACCGGTTTGACCGACCTGCGTTTTCATGATGGCCTGGCGGATATTGTCACATCGTTCCTGGGCGATGCCGACATAGAGGGCTCCGACCAGGTTTCTGTTCTCGTCCAGAATGGGTTCGTAGGCGGTAATGTACCACTGATTGACCACATACGCCCGGCCCTGATACGTTTGCCCTTTGAGAAGGGCATCAATCACCGGGTTCGAAGTGCCGTCCGGATTGGTCCTGGGGATATAGGTGCCGATAGCTCGGCTGCCGTCGGTCTTTTCCACGTTGGTACAGACTCGAAGCATATCTCCCTGGCTGTTCATCCGCTGGAAGATTGTACAGGTTCCGCCCACCAGTTTTTTTACCTTATCGACAACGGGAGAAGGGGTTTGCCGACTGCTGTTCTGGCCCAGCCAGTTCTGGCCGACCATCATTTTCGGCAGTTCCAGCGAATGAACATTTTTTGAATATTGATCCGCGGCCTGCCAGGTAACGGTCTGCTCATCGAAATACACTTTTCCCTCCTGGGTTAGAATATCCCGAGCCACATTCAGGGACTGATTGACCGCTTCCTGGACGGAAGTCTGTTCGGCATGCAGCATATCATAGACCAGACTTGCCATGTGATCGAGATCTGCATAGGCCATTTTTGTGCTTTCTTCTTCTGCGGCCTGCACCATTTGCTTGTTTTGTACAGCCACAAGAATCAGGGCGACCAGCAGGGGAATCATTGTAAGGCCGATTCCGAACGTCAGTAATTTGGTTTTCAGTTTCATGTTCTTCAGCATTTTGGATATCCTTATGGTTGGAGTAGATTGTTGTTAATGGACTTAACTAACGGGTGCTGTATCGGCTGCGGTTTCATTCAGATGAACACCGCTGAGGACCTGGTCGATATCGAGAAGGATATTGATCGTGTTTTCCACCTTTCCGATACCGAGGATGAAATCTGTCTGTACGGCCGAGCCGAGATTGGAAGGTTCTTCAATATTCTCATTATCGATATCCAGAACCTCCTGAACCCGATCGACGATCAGGCCGGCGTTAAAGGTCTTGTCGCTCTGATTCACCTCAGCGACAATAATGCAGGTCTGATCCGTGATTTCAGCTTGTTTCATCCCGAATCGGAGCCGCAAATCAATTACCGGGATCACCTGGCCGCGCAGGTTGATAATCCCTTTGACAAAATCAGGGGTCTGCGGAACGGCCGTGATATTCATATAGCCGATGATCTCGCGTACTTTAAGAATCTCAAGACCATACTCTTCATTTCCGAGGGCAAAAGTCAGGTATTTGCCCTCCTGTGCACTGTTCTTTTTCGAACCGGATTCATGTATTGCTGTATCCGCCATACGTTTCTCCTTTGCATAGATACGGGTTTTGTATATCGGACCTCGTCCGTCTCATGCTGTATGGTCATCAGATGGTTTTCCGATGACTATTCGGACAATGTTCAGGAGGAGTTAATAACGGGATTCTGAGACAAAGCGACACGAGCAATCCAGAAAGTAAGTTTCCGTAGTTTTCCTGATTGAGGATAAATATAATTTTTCACCCCAGAATATTTCTTAAAAATAATCCTGTAAAAACAAAGCAAATCCTGTTTTTTTTCTTTTTCTTATGGGACATTGGCAAAGAAGCTTTTAAGAGGCGATGAAATAATCCTTTATTCCCCATAGGAATTTGATTAGTATTGGGGGGAAAACAGATATTCAATTATTTTCATTTCGGGCAACAGGGAACAGGAAATTCTTTGCCAAGGCCCGATAACTTAACGCAAAAAGCGAGGTACGATTGGCAGTAGACTGGTTTGATATTACGCGGCGGCTGAAAGCGATTTCTCAGGCAGGGCGTTTTTTCGCGAAAAATGAATACGAGCTGAATCGACATGAGGAGATTGAGCAGATTTGCGCTGAGATTCTGGCCGCTCATACGGGGGCTGAACCGGAGAGAATTGTCTATCAGTTGCAAGAGGATAGCGGATACCCGACGCCCAAGGTAGATTGTCGGGGGGCCTGCTTTCGGGATAACAAGATCCTGCTGGTTCGGGAGATCGCCGACGGCGGCTGGACGCTGCCGGGAGGGTGGTGTGATACCGGACTGACAGCCAGCGAGAATTGTGTTCGGGAGATTCGGGAGGAGTCGGGTTATGAAGCGAGGGTGATACGGCCATTGGCCATTTATGACCGGGATCGGCAGGGTCACAGCCCATCGTACCTGTTCAGCATTTACAAATTGTTTTTTCTGTGCGAAATCACGGGCGGGCAGGCCAGGCCCAGCAATGAAACATCGGAGGTGGCATTTTTCGGAGAAGATGAAATTCCGCCGCTGTCGGAAGGGCGGACGCTGCCGTGGCAGGTCCAGCGGTTTTTTGAGCAGTATCGGGATCCGACGTTGCCGGTGGATTTTGATTAAGGAAAGGCCGTCAGGATAATCTCATCCATCAGTACATCGGCCTGCGGGGAGGATAAGGAGCGGATCCGGAGGGGGCCCGTTGCGGGTTGCTCAAACTCGAACATCAGTGTTGCCGGTATAAATTCGATCTCCCTGCCGGATAACGGAATTGTGATTGTTTTTTCCTGACCGGCCAGATCCACGGAAAGGGAGGCCGCCTTGCCGCAGCGAAGACCGGCCGCCAGGAAAGTAACCTGATAGCGGCCCGGCTGCAGTAAGAAGTTCTTTTTGGAGAGAATGGACCCGGCTTTCCTGCCTTCATTGCCAAACGGGGTGCCGTGCAGGTTGATGAATAGTCCGCGCTGGGGGATTGAATGTCGAAAGCCATTGCCAACCAAGTCCATTTCCCCTTGCGGAATATACCAGTTCTGAAACCCGCGAAAATGAAGATTGCCTTTTCCCTTGTTTTCCTGATCAAACGAATCGTAAAGAAGAACGGTGTTCTCCGGAGAGGGGGTTGTTGTTTCTTGGACGGGCGGTTCGCTCTGCATTAATTCCGTATCCGGTTTTTCCTGCCGGTTTTGCTCCTGTCTTCTGATTCGAGGTGTGGCATCCGGACTATTTGCTGAATCCTCAATGAAAAAGATTCCGGATTGTCCGGCCGTGATGGATTCGACGGGTTGTCGATCGGCCGAGAGAATGTGCACGGTTCCTTCCGAAACCTCGGCGGAAAATTGTTTTTTTTCGGGATCGACAGAAACCGTATACTTTGTGCCCTCCGGCTGCAGCCAGACGGCGGGCTGCACGCTGCTTCCTTCTTTGGTCACAAAGGCGATCCCGACGGGACCCGAATCGTCTTCGATTTTCAGCGTTCCTTCGAGAAGGGCGATATACGGCTGTCGATAAAACAGCTCGGGATCCCTGTCCTGCCAGCCGAGTTCGATAATCGCATGCTTATGCACCCCTCGAGTCAAATTCAGGATGCCTCCCTTGTGGGTGAGCAAGATCAGCTCGGCCTGTTTCTGCGGCGGCCGGGGTTGGCCCAGCCCTCCCATTCCGGATTCATAAAAAAGTTCAAGGCGAATGGGTTTGTAAGCGCCCGGCGGCGGCTGCAAAACGGTTTTTGTGTGGATTTCACCGAAGGTCGGGACCTGAACCCATCGTTCCCTGCCGGGTGTTTCTGTCCATGTTAATCGTATCGAGTGACCGGGCGGCGTTAATCGCCGAATTTCGCAAGTCGGCCAGACCAGATGAAAGTGCGGCGCCCGTTTGACCGGATGCACGATGCCGGATGGATCGATCAGGGCCAGTTTGCCCTCTCCCGGATGTACCCACAGGGGAATTTTGTGGAGGTCTGCAGCCAGGGGAGCATATCCGATTTTTTTCAGATCAGTCTGCGTGGCTCGAATGGCTTCGGCCGCCTGCGAGTACTGATCGGCCAGGTTTCCGATCTCCGGAAGCGTAAAAAGAATTTCAATGGGCGCCGGCGCCGCTACGGTAATCAGCGCGTCGAGCCATTCTTCCTTTCCGGCGACGACCTGAATGCCGGAGTCCAGTACATCCATGATCCCTTCGACGCCGGTCACCATCTTCAGCAGGCAAAAGCCGATATCAAAGCAGTCATGCCAGCGAAGCGGATTGCCGTCGCCGATTACGAGTTCGGATGCCGTTTCCATGTCCACTTCCGTGCCGCACACGAAAGAAGTATGAGTGGGGGGACTGTCTTGCAGATAGAGGGTTTCCTTTTTCTGGCGGAGTCCTGTATAACTTTGCAGTTCGATTGGTTTGATGCTTACATTGAGCGTAGTCGGCCCCGGGATTTGGCGCATGGTATCGGCATTGAAGTGACGTCTTGCCAGCCAGGCATACGGATCGGGTCCAAAGCGTTCTATGATGTCATGCAGCGATTCGGAAAAATAGAGGCCCCCCTCTTTCCATTGATAGCCCGGAAGGGCAAAAGGCCGTGAGCCGACAGTCTGTGTAACCGTATATTGCGTCAGGTTGTTCTGCCCGGTCAGCGTGACCGCATAGCGAAGTACGAGGGATTCCGGCCTGCAGAATTCATTGGGGTTGATGTTTAATTGGGCCCAGTCAATCCGCTCCAACTCAAAAGACAGGGTCGGGTCATTGAGTGAGAGGGCCGCTCCCTTCTTTTTCAGCGTGAAGAATGCGGTCTTTTCGTTTTTAATCCTGCAAACCGGTCCCGGAGGCCGGGTCTTCAATTCGATGCGCAAATAGCTGTCATCGTCGCTGGAAAACCGGGTGGCCGTTCTCCGATTGAAGGAGTTGAAGTCTTTGTAGGCGGGCTCGAAATCTTCGAAATAACGGGCCTCCTGAATGTGACTTTGGGTTTTTACACCGCGGACTTCGTAGAGGAGCGTGTCGCCTTCATAGTGAACATACGGAATGCCTTCAAAAATAAAATCCATATATCGATAATCACTTTGTGAGATGGATGAAACCGCATGCAACCGGATGGATCGCAGGACAAGACCGTCATCCGAGGCCGTAAGCGATATTGAAAATTCAGGATACGCCCCCGATCGCTCCCAGTCAACGGCTACGGAATCCTCCAGAATTTTGTTTGCGAACGCAGCGTCGCCTTCTTTTCGATACTCTATAGTGAAACGCAGATTCTCGTTATGTACGGTCATGTGTCCGCGGACCTGGAAATCAATCGCGTATTCATACACCCCGTTTAAATCGACCATCGATTCCGTCGCCTGCAGGGAGGCGAAGGGCAGCGTTAAGCAAAAATAAAGAACCCAGCCCTCTATTCTATGATGCTTATGAATGCTTTGTCTCATTGTTTCTTCCCTGAACCCCCGTCTTTTCTCTTCTTCTGCTGTGTTTGTAAAGCGTTTACATGTGTATGTATTTCGGGCCGCCGGCCGGCTCGGGGCAGGTCCAGCGGATGTTGTCAAAGGGGCATTTGCGCTGGCAGGTTTTGCAGTGAAGGCAGTTGGACGGATTGGCGGGTTTGACGACTTGCTGAATGGATTCATAGACCCCGGCCGGGCAGAAGGTGATACAGGGGGCGGCGAATAGAGGGACGCACTTTTCGCGGCAGACGGCCGGATCGAGGATTGCCAGGTGACTGGGCTGCTCTTCCCGGTGCTCCGTGCGCGCCAGGGCGGTAAAGGTATCCTTGTCGAATTTAATCGGGGGCTTCAGTCGATAGGCGGACCGGGTCATTTCTTTGTAATCCGGCTCTATGTGATAGCGGGGCAGCAGGCCTCCGAGAACGGAAAGAGGCATGCCCTGAAGCGGACCCAATCGGGCAACCGTTTGACGGAAGTTTTTGGCGGAGGCCAGTTCTTGGAGGACGCCCCCGGCCTCCAGCAGCCGGGTATAGACACGGGCGATGCCTTTGGGCGCGTCGAGATTGTCGGCTACGGCGCGGGCGGCGGCAAGGCCGGATTCGATGGCGTTATGAATGCCCTTGATCTTCAGCATGTTGACGAACCCGGCGCTGTCTCCAAGCAGGCACACATTGCTGCGGCCGATTGAGCCGGTTTCGGGGCAGCGGGGCAGGGCATAAAAGCCGCCTTCGGGAATCATTTTGGCCCCGGCTTCGACGATGGTGCCGCCTTCGATGAACTGCCGAACCCACCGATGCCGCTTGAACTGTGTGAGTGCATCCTGCGGGTTAAAATCGAAATATTTGTAGTCCAGCCCCACGATCATGCCTACGGCGATGTGGTTGTCTCCCATCGGGTACATGATGCCGCCGCCGAACATGGCCGGACCGATCAGGGGAGTCCAGAGCGGCCAACCCATGGCATGAACGACCCGGCCGGGACCGAAATGTTCGTATTGTTGGTCCGAAACCCGGAACAGTTCTTTGACGCCGAGGGAGTAGAGCTGATTTCCCTGGCGAGCCAGGCCGGCTGTTGTAATAAACTTTTCAGCCACCAGGCCGTCGCATCCTTCCGCGATAAGGATTGCATCGGCGGTGATCGTTTCACCGGGCAGGTAGTTGGGTTGTTTTTTTCCTTCCTTGTCAAGACCCTGATCGACCAGTTTGACGCCTTCGGCTTTGTGATCCGCCGGGTTCCAGAGGATTTCGGCGGCGGCAAAACCGTGCATGACTTCGACGCCCAGGTTGCCGGCAATTTCACAGAACCAGGCGGTCAGTTGACTGAGGGAGCCGATGTAGTCGCCTTTGTGGGTGAGCTGGCCGAAGCCGAGGCCGAATTTTTTGGCGATCAGGACGGCGGGCAGGATTTTGAAAGACTGTTTGTCGCCGAGCAGGAAGAGCAGATCATCCCGGTTGACGGCAGACAGAAGAACCTTTTTGGCCTGCTCGGATTCTTTCCAGTTCGGATCGACCGGATCGAGCAAGTGGGCCAGGGCCTGCGGTTCGAGAACCGCTCCGGACAGGTTGTGATGACCGGGCCCGGAGGCCTTGTCGATTACGACCACGTCTAAATCCGGCTGTATGTGCTTGAGAGAAATGGCGGCCGAGAGGCCCGCGGGGCCGGCCCCCACGATCAGGACGGAAACATGATTGGTCTTTTCGGCTGTCATGATTGTTTGGCTTTCAGGGATTCCACGAGTTGAGGGATCACGGTTTCTGCGCTGCCGATGATGTAGTAGTCGCATTGCCTGAAGATCGGTGCGTTCGGGTCCGTGTTGATCGCGACAATCATCTCGGTGTTGGCGATGCCGATCATGTGCTGGATCGCTCCGGAGATGCCGACCGCAACATACAGTTTGGGACTGACAGCGGTGCCGGTCTGGCCGACCTGGTGAATCCGATCCGTATAGCCCTGTTCGATGGCGGCGCGGGAGGCGCCCTGTTCTACCGTGATATGCAGCGTATCTCGCATCGTATCAGTGAGGGTGTTCAGGAGCCGCATGTAACTGTCCTTGTTCTGCATGCCTTTGCCGCCGCTGATGATACAGTCGCTGTCGAATTTCACGGTGCCGCTGCCTTTTTCCGTACTCAGGATTTCCAGGGACAGGTCGGACTGATCCAGGGCTGCCGGATGGGTAATAATCTGTCCCCTGCGAGCGGGATCTTCGGGCAGGCGTTTCATGACGCCGGGCCGGGCCGTAGCCATCTGGCAGGGAGAATCCTTGGTGCAGATGGTGGCCATGACATTACCGCCAAGGGCCGGGCGGGTCTGGAATAAGATGCCGATTTGTTTTTTCCGGCTGCTGTCGGCGATGTCCAGGCCGGTACAATCCGCGGTCAACCCGCAGCCGACTCGATAGGAAACCATCGGAGCCAGCACACGGCCCTGCGGAGTGGCGGCAAACAATACAATCTGGGGCCGGTATTTTTCAAAAACATCCGCAATGACTTTGCGGTAAGGAAACGGGTCAAACCGTTCGAGGATCGGGTGCTCGATTAGGTAGACCGTATCTGCGCCGGCGGCAATTAATGACGGAGCCATGGACCGGACGGCATGGCCGGCCAGCACCACTCCAACCTGCACCTCAAGACCTTCTGCCAATTGGCGGGCTTTGCCGATCAGTTCAAAGACGGCCGGATGAATCCCCTGTTCATCGTGTTCGGCCACAACCCAGACATCGCCGCTGTAGCTGGGTTGAGTATGCTTGAGGCCTTCGAGCATGTCTTCGAGGGCCTTCTTGTGAAAATCCACACGTTTGTCTTCAAGGATTTTCTGCTGTATTTCCCGGGTAATTTCTGAGGGGTCTGAGAGGTTCAGTTCGCGCAGGATTTCGGCGAGGATTTGAAAGTCGGCGGCTTCCCTGGCGGCGCCTTCGAATCGGCGGTCCAGGGGGCTGTTTCTCCGGGCCGGAAGCTGATAGGACTCTGTTTTTTCAGCGTCGGCATGGGTTGTTTCCGCACACTCGCTGAATTTTTTGATGATGATATCGGCCAGTTGTTCGGCAGAGGCAACGGGCCGGCATTTGCGGGTGGTTTTTCCCGGCGGAAAGACACGGATGACGCGGGTTTTGGATCCGGCAACCCCGACGGCTTTGGCCTCAATGACATCGGCTCCCCACTGGATCAGCTCCATCCGGCCGGCCCGGCGGGTTCGTTCAAAGGAAGCGAACAGGGGGTATTCGTACTTGGAGACGGTCAGCACGGCCGGTTTGCTGCGAAGTTTGACGATCTGACTTCCGCCGGAGATAATCCGGGAAAAGCGGAAGGAATCGTCTTGTTTTTCGGCCCCGGTGACATAGGCGATACAGGGGATATTCATTTCTTCGGCGAGCTGGGCGGGAACCTGGGCCGTATCCCCATCCACGGACTGCATCCCGGCGACGATATAGTAGTCGTCCGATCCGTTCAGCAGATCGGCAGCGATTTTTCGAATGGCATGGGCCAGGGGATTGGCCGTCGCCCAGGTGTCGGCCCCGCCGAGGGCCCGATCGGTCAGCAGGACAGCGGTATCCACACAGCGGCTGAGCCCATATCGAAGGACCTCGGCGGCCATCGGAGGCCCCATAGTCAGGGCGATCATTCGGGCCTGTCGATCGCCGGAGAGAGTTTTCATGTGGTCAGCAAACGCGAGGGCCTGGGCATCCAGTTCGTTGATGACGCTCGGCAGGCGGGTGCGGATGAGATTTCCCGTGTTCGGATCAAAGGCATTGTCCGTAATCTGGGATACATCCGGCACCTGCTTGACCAGTATGATATAATCGCTCATAAATCCCTAACCAAGTTTGAATCCAAATGAGACCCTGAGATATAAAGAAGATTCAGGAAAAGGTCAATAAAAAATCCGGATTGTGTTGAGGGACTGGTTCCTCTGATTTTGGACAAGCATCATTCTGTTTTTGCCGGTGATGCTGAAAACTGCTTGCATTAAAATGCGTTAAAATGGATAATCGCCGGCATGCAAATACAGGTTAGTCATCCGGTTCTCCGTGAGTTCTTTGAATCCCTTGAGGGGGCATCCCGACAGGAACAACGGAAATATCTGGACAATGCTGAAAAACTTCAGATGCTTCTGGATCCGCAAAAACAGATCCCTTTTGATTTTATTGTCTATCGGATTGCCGGCCGTCGGGTTCGGGGGCGGCTGCAGGATCTGATGATTTCCGGAGAGGCCCTGCTGCGGGATTTGCGGGTGTTTACCGCACAGATCAGCAGCCGCCTGGAGATGACGGCCGCCGAACAGAGTGAACCTGTGTACACGGTCCGGGAATTGGCGGAGCGTTTTTCGGTTTCGCAAAAAACCATTCGCCGCTGGCGCAAGCGAGGCCTGGCGGGGATGCCTTATCGATTTCCGGACGGTCGAAAACGCCTCGGTTTTTCCGCTTCCTCAGTCGAGAACTTCCTGGCCCATCATCCGGAACTGGTTGAACAGGCGGGTCGTTTTTCCCAATTGAAAACCGAGGAAAAAGAGGCCGTCATTGCGTGGGCGATCAAGTTCAAGGAACGGATGAAAACCCAAAGCCGGGAACCGGTGCTGCAGGCGGTCGCCGCACAGCTTGGACGGGGCCGAGAAACGATTCGCACGATTCTGCAGGAGCATGACCGCCGACACCCCGATCAGGCGGTTTTTTCTCGTCCCTTCGGCCGTCTTAATGCCCGTGAACGAGCCACCCTCTATAAGCTGTATCGGCAGGGAACCGGCTACCGGAATCTCATGGAACGTTTTGGATTAAGTCAAAGTTCGGTCCACCGGATACTCAATCAGCATCGGGCCAGAGAATTGACCGCCCAAAAGATTGAGTATATTGACAGTGCCGAGTTCCGCGATGTTCAAAAACAGAAAGAAATCCTTGATTCTTCGGAGACTCTTCTCCGTAACTTGATTTCTGATCCCCCGCCTGTGCTGAACCGGATGCAGGAAACCATGGTTTTCCGGCGATATAATTTTCTTAAATATCTGGCCTTTCAGGAGCGGGCTGCGATCCGAAAAAGCCATCCATCCAGCCGGCGGCTGAATCGGATCCAGCAGTATCTCCGGCAGGCGGAGGAAACGAAAAATTTTCTTCTGGAAGTCAATCTGCCGCTGGTCATTCGTATCGCAGGCCGACATTTGCAGTCCGGGTCGCCGCTCGGCGATCTCGTCAGCGAGGGAAACATCTCCCTGATGCGGGCGGTAGAAAAGTTTGACTACACCAAAGGATATCGTTTCAGTACCTACGCGACGCTGGCGATTGCCAAGGATTTTGCACGGCAAATCCCCGCCGAGGCCGCTCGTCCGGACCGTGCCGGGGGATCGGATTTCTCCCAAATGACACGAACCCTGCCCGGCGGCGGCTTTCCGGATCTGGCGGCCGTGGAACAGGCCCAGCGAAATCTCAGGCAGATTATCGAGCAGGAACTGGATGAACGGGAGCGTTATGTGGTGATGAATCGCTATCCGCTGGGCGAGGGGGTCATTCCTCCAAAACCGAAGACGCTCAAGGAAATCGGCCTGCATCTGGCAGTCAGCAAGGAACGGGTCCGGCAAATTGAATTGCAGGCCCTTCAGAAACTTCGCCACATGCTCAGCCCGGAACAATTTGACTTGTTGACAAGATAAGAAGGCCTGCGGTATAAACGAGTCAGTCCGTTAACTACAACGCAAGAACAGGAACAGGAAATGAAAACCATCGGATTTATCGGCGGCGGGAATATGGCCGAAGCCCTGCTGAGAGGGATTCTTGAAGCCGGGCTTTATCGCCCGCAGGAAATATGGGTCTCGGATACTCGCAGCGATCCACTGAACCGTCTCCGCGAGCAATACGGCGTCCAAGTGTCCGGGGATAATCGAAAACCGGCCGCTCTCGCGGATATTCTCATTTTGAGCGTCAAACCCCAGGTGATGAAGGACATGCTCAAAGGCATTGCCGGCACGCTGAAGCAGGATGCGATCGTCATCTCAATTGCCGCCGGAATCACAACCGAATCGATTCGATCCATCCTTGGCAAGGTGCAGATTGTGCGCGTCATGCCGAATACCCCCGCCCTGATCGGTGCCGGGGCCAGCGGATTATTTTGTGCCGACGCTTCCGGGGAGGCAATGCAGGCGGCTTTGGAAATATTTTCTTCTGTCGGCCGGGCGATTGTCGTGGAAGAGGAAAACCTGATCGATGCGGTCACCGCGGTCAGCGGATCGGGACCGGCCTACTTTTTCCTGGTCATGGAGGCCATGATCCGGGCGGGTGTCGCGCTTGGACTGACCGAGGAGACAGCCAAAACCCTGGTCCTTCAGACAGCCAGGGGGGCAGCTCTCCTGGCCGAACAGGCAGACCAGAAAGGGGAAAGCCCGGCGCTTTTACGAAAAAAAGTCACCAGTCCCGGCGGCACCACTGAAGCCGCCCTGAATGTCTTTGCCGAGGAAGACTTTGACAGGCTGGTCAAAAAGGCATTGAGAGCCGCATTTAACCGGGGACAGGAATTATCACGTGCTCAGTAATGCAGTGTCATTACAGGACGACAATGGCCTCAACGGGGCACTCATCGGCCGCCTGCTGAACGGCATCCTCAAATTCCGGGGGAACTGTATCGACGATGACTTCTGCAATATCACTGCCCATGGAAAACACATCCGGACAGGTATCCACGCATAGCCCGCAAGCCGTACAATTGTCTTCAATTCTTACTTTCATGCCGAATTTCCTCCAATTTAGCCGGACATTCCGTTTCTTCTTGATTTCTTATCCGCGATCCCTTATTCCCTCATTATATCCTTTAAAATAAAGGATTGAACTGTTTTTTATAGAAATTCGAAAACGCAGGCAGTATACTTTTCGCTGTGGCAGTAAACAGGCCGTAAAAACCGGCTAAAAAGATAAAAATCGGTGTTTTGTGGTCGGGTCCCATGCAAGCGCCGCGCGTGAACCGGGTCAGGCGGGGAACCGAGCAGCCCTAAGCGGCAGTGGTGCTGTGTGTGGCAAACCCGGCCACCTTTTTTGTTTAAATTACCGATTCAAAAATAGGAAATGAGTATGGCTTATACAGTGCTGGCAAGGCGGTATCGTTCCCAGACGTTCGAGGACGTGGTCGGGCAGGATGCCATTGCGCAGACGCTGAAAAATGCCATCGAAAGCGACCGAGTGGCCCATGCTTACCTTTTTACCGGCACGCGAGGCGTCGGCAAGACCACGATGGCCCGGATTCTGGCCAAATCCCTGAACTGTCTGAAGGCCAAAGGCCCGACCGTGAAGGCCTGCCTGAAATGCGACAGTTGCGTCTCGATCAACACGGGTGAAGATATTGATGTGATCGAAATTGACGGGGCCAGCAATAACAGCGTGGATGATATCCGGGATCTCCGGCAAAACGCGATTTATCGCCCGGCCCGCGCGCGATTCAAGATTTACATCATTGATGAAGTGCACATGCTCAGCGCCAGCGCCTTCAATGCACTGCTGAAAATTCTTGAAGAGCCGCCTGATCACGTAAAATTTATTTTTGCTACAACCGAACCCAACAAAGTTCTGCCGACTATTCAGTCACGCTGCCAGCGGTTTGACTTTTCCAATATCAGCCATGAAACCATTGCCGCCCAGCTTCAGAAAATTCTGAAAGAGGAGAAGATCAAATATGAAGAAGATTTGATCGTTCACCTCTCCCGTCTGGCCAACGGTTCCATGCGGGATGCCCTGAGTTTGCTCGATCAGCTTATCAGTACAGGCCGTCAGCCCCTTAGCGTGCCGCTGCTGACGGAGTTCCTGGGCCAGCCGGATCGGGAAAAAATGTATGCTCTTATCGACAAGATTGCCGCCCAGGATGGAGCCGCTGTGCTCGAAAGCGTGGAAAAACTGACCCGCGGCGGACAGCCGGCCGGCATGATCTGCGATTGCCTCCTCGATATTATTCGGGATCTGATGGTGCTGAAGGCCTCCGGACCCGACAGCCGCATCCTGATTTTGACCGATCAGGAGCGCCAGTCTCTTGTAACCCTGTCGGAGGGCTTTGATCTGGCCGGATTGATTTACGCCGTTACGGCCCTCGAAAAGCTCCGCTGGTCCATCCGCAACAGTGAGAGCGGCCGAACCCTGCTTGAGGCGGCTTTGCTTCGTCTCACCTTGCGAGAGCATTTTCTCGGCCTTGACCAGCTGGCTTCCCTGGCAGGCGGAGGGACACAGGGCGTAAAAAAAAAATTTCCGGTAGATAAAAC
>JAHDQI010000036.1 GCA_018433925.1 Phycisphaerae bacterium
CACCACGTCAATGCCTGTATCCAACGCATTTTTTACAATCACCTGCCCTCTCCGGATCGGCGGCTCGGTTGTGATTTTCTTCAATACGCCCATCAGATCAAGCATCTTTCCTTTCGGAAAGGGCTGCGCCGTTTTAACCGGAATCCGGACATGCGGCAAGTTTTTTACCGAAACTGTTGAGGTGACTGTACGGGTCGGATTCACGACCTCCTGAACGGCATACTCCCTGCCCCGCTCGCATTGATTACCCTCGACCAGGGAATCTTGGCCCTTTGTGGTCACCCTCAAATGACAGCCGATCGGGCAGACAATACAAATCATTTCAATCATTGGCTCTCCTCTTTCCGCTACAAAATAGAGATGGACAATGTGGATTGTTTCGAACAAATCGGCAGCATTTTTCTTTTCAATTTAATATGCTGCATCTCACCGGGCACCAGGTGCCGTCTGCGAATCGTCTTGATCAGTTTGCCGTCCAGATTCACGACCAGCGAGGCCCGGTCATGAACATCCCGGCTTCTGAAAAAAAACTCAAGATCCTGATCCGATTGATCCCAGTTGACATAGTGTGGCACAATATATCGAATGCTTTTGCCCGGAACGGTCTTAATTCTCAGTTCGCATGTTTTTGTCTTATGCTCAATATACGCCGCGGCGCTGCGCCCGGCCTTTCGGCTTTCTTCGGTCACATAATCGACCAGATCATGAACATGAACCACGTTCCCGCAGGCGAAGATGCCGTCTATGCTGGTTTGCATATGCTCATCGACAACCGGCCCCTGGGTGGTCGGGTCGAGCTCAATGCCGCACTGAACAGACAGCTCGTTTTCCGGAATCAGTCCTACGGATAAAAGCATCGTATCACACTCGATCGATTGCCGGGTCCCCGGGATAACCTTCTGATTCTGATCAACCCGGGCAATTTCCACCCCCGTTAGCCGATCGCGTCCGTAAACATTGACCACCGTATGGCTCAGCAGCAGCGGAATCTCAAAATCATGCAGGCACTGCACAATATTCCGGTTCAGCCCGCCGGGATACGGCATCATCTCGACAACCGCTTCCACGTTCGCTCCTTCCAGCGTCAGCCGCCGGGCCATAATCAGGCCGATATCGCCGGAGCCCAGAATCACCGCTTTTTTGCCGACCGGGGACCCTTCAATGTTCACCAGCCGCTGGGCCGTACCCGCCGTAAAAATCCCGGCCGGACGGCTGCCGGGAATCAGCAACGCGCCCCGGGTTCGCTCCCGGCACCCCATCGCAAGAATCACCGCACGGGCCTGTACCCGGAAATATCCTTCGTTCGGGCTGACGGCCTCGATGATCCTGTTTTTGTGGATCCGAAGAACCATTGTGTCCAGTTTGTATTCAATATTCAGATCTTTCAGTTCATCAATGAAGCACTCGGCATACTCCGGCCCCGTCAATTCCTTTTTAAACAGGTGCAGCCCAAAGCCGTTATGAATGCACTGCGGAAGAATCCCCCCCAGTTCCCGGTCTCGTTCGAGCAGCAGAATATCGCGGACGCCGTGCCGGCGGGCTTCAATCGCCGCCGCCAGGCCGGCCGGGCCGCCGCCGATTACCACCAGATCCGCCATTCGTTGTTTATTCATCGTGCTCTCCGCTGTGGTTCATTGTTCCGAAAGGAGATAAGACGCTCCGCGGTCTTTGACAACCTGACAACGGCTCACATGCAGTTCCCGGGCCAATATTTCAAGCACCCGGGGACCGCAGAACCCGCCCTGGCATCGGCCCATTCCCGCGCGAACTCTTCGTTTGACCCCGTCAACGGAACGGGCGCCCACCCGGCGACGAATGGCCTCGACAATCTCGCCTTCCGTAATGCTCTCACATCGGCAGATGATCCTTCCGTACCTCGGATCTTTTCGAATCAGTTCGCTTTTTTCCTCTTCACTGAGATTGACAACATTTACGATCGGCTTGCGTATCGGATCAAACGCAGGATTCGGCGTTAGTTTTAAACCGCCGGATTTCAGCAGATCGATCACAAGTTCCGCAATCGCAGGCGAAGCGGTCAGCCCCGGCGAGTCAATCCCCGCCGCGTTGATAAATCCCCGGTACCCGGAAAGTTCCTCGATCACAAAATCACCCGTATCCGCGCTCGCACGCAGACCGGAAAACCCCGTGATGGCCAGAGGCAGGGGAATGGTTTCTACGCTGTTGCCCGCGGTGGCAAGAATTTCATCCAGCCCTGAGCGGGTTGTCGAGACATCTTCTTTGTCCTCCACATCCTGCGAATTCGGCCCGACCATCAGATTGCCGTGCACCGTCGGCGTCACCAGGACCCCCTTGCCTTTCTCCGAAGGGCACTGAAAAACCACATGCCTGACCAGGTCGCCGACCTGTTTATCAAAAACAATATACTCGCCCTTTACCGGACGAATTCGAAAACGCGCCGGCGACAGGAGTTCATTGATTTCGCCGGCAAACACCCCTCCGCAATTGACCACGTATCGAGCTTTGATCCATCCGCTTGGGGTCGTCAAAACATATCCATCGTTCTCCCGGCGGATGCCGACCACCCGGCTGTTCAATCGAATGTCCGTGCCGTTGTCGGCCGCGTTTTCCGCCAGCGCAATCGCCAGGCCAAAGGGATCGACAATGCCGGCCGTCTTCGCCAGCAGCGCCGCTTTGACCCGGGAATGGATACGCGGCTCAGTTTTCCGAACCGCCTCGGCCGAAAGCAATGACAAGCCCCCAATTTCATTGGCTTGTCCACGCTCATAGAGCTGCTGTAAAACCGGGATTTCCTCCTCAGACAAAGCCAGGGTCAGCGATCCGATGCGCTGAAACGGTACGCCCAGGTCGCGGCAGATCGCATCGAACATCGGATTGCCCAGGCGGTTCAGTTTGGCCTTCAGCGTTCCCGGACAGGCATCATAGCCGGAATGAATGATTCCGCTGTTGGCCTTGGTGGTTTCGTCGGCCACGTCGGTATTCTTTTCAATCAGCACCGTCTTCAGGGCATACCGGCATAGCTGCCGTGCCAGAAAACAGCCGGTAATCCCGCCGCCGATTATCGCAATATCATACATCGGTTTCATCCGCCAATAAAAAAGCCGCATCCGGTCCATCCGCAGTTAATCTCTGCGGATAACACCATGCGGCTCTCATGATCTCAACCTGAGTGTTATCTCCCGCAAACGCGTCAGTCGCTTGCGGCCTGATCTGTTTTCAATAAACCCGTTATGTCACAGTCATTTTCTGATTGGCTTCCATTCTGTTTATGTCAAATTCCAAAGCGAGCTGTTGCTGGTCGTAATCGCAATCGCACCGGCTCCAATCGCACCGTCCACGTCCTCCTTGTCGAGGATCAGGCCCCCGCAGATAACCGGCAGTTTGGTCTCGTCCCGGGTCTTTCGGATCACCTTGGGCATAATCCCCGGCAGAATTTCCACCGCATCCGGCCGGATCTTCAAAACCAGGTCGATTCCGGAATTCAGCGACCGTGAATCAAACACAAAAATCCGCTGAATCGCGAACAGATTCAGACTTTTCGCCTTTTTGATTAAGTTTCCGCGGGTTGTGACGATTCCATCGGGATTGAGCACCTCGTGCAGATAATCCACAAAAACAGCGTCTTTCCCGAATCCCTCCATCAAATCAATATCGACATAAACTTTTTTGCTCGCTCGATGAATCGTATCAATCGAGTCCTGCAGGGTAAAAATATTGCCTGTCAGCAGAAAAATTGTCCTGCACCGGGACTGAATCGCCGCCTCCAGATTCGCCAGATCGCCGATGGCCGCAATAATCGTGTTTTCGTATCGTACCGTTTCGATGGGGGTATCCTTTTCCATATCATCCCGCGTTTAGGCCTTGGGCTTAAGTTTCCACGTAAATCCAAGCAGGACGGCCGCCAGAATTCCGCAACCGACAATGGTCCACAAAATCGCGTTCCAGGCCGTCTGGCTGTCATAACGGGCGCTCAGATGGTCCGCCATTCCGCCGAAGACTACGGCCTGAAGAACCCGGCCCAGATAGCCGAAGAGGCCGATAAAGCCGGCCGCCGTGCCGATCGCCTTCTTGGAAGTCAAATCCAGCGCCATAATGGTAATCAGGTTGATCACCGGGTAAATCAGAAAGCCGATCATCGCCAGCATGGCCATATCGACCCAGAGATAGCCGGCCGGGTTAAGAATGATCCCAACAAAGGCCAGCGTAATCGGCAGCAGGCATAAAACCGTCACCATCCCCCGCCGGCCGCCAACCTTGTCCGACAGCCAGCCCAGCAGAATGGTTGACGGAATCCCGCCGAAATTCAGCGCCATGACGGCAAACCCGCCGTCTGAAAGCGAGGCCCCTTTCACCTCTCGTAAATACAGCGGACCCCAGTCCCACATGCTGTATCGAACAATGTAGGCGAATAAATTCGCGAATGCCAGAAGCCAGATAAACTTGTTTTTAAGGGTATAGTCCAAAAATAATTCTTTGGCCGACAATTCCTTCTCATGAGTACCGTGGAGTCTTTCCTCCTCGGTAAAGTCGTCCTTATATTCCTCGATCGAAGGCAGACCCACGGATTGAGGGGTATCCTTCAGTCGAAAAAAGAGATAAATCGCCCCGATAATCGCCAGCAGCGCGGGAACGTAAAAGGCATTCCGCCATCCGAAAACCATCGCGGCCTGTGCCGCCAGAACCCCCGCAATGCCGGCCCCGACATTGTGTGAAGTATTCCACACACTGAACATAACCCCCCTCTCGCGTACACTGAACCAGTGCCCAATCGACCGGCCGCACGGAGGCCAGCCCATCCCCTGGAAGAAGCCGTTCATCGCCCAGAGCGCCAGATGAACGGAATACAAACTGGCGCTGCCGAAAAGAAAGTTGCACACGGCCGTCAGAAGAAGCCCAAAGGCCATGAATTTTCGTGGGTTGCTCCGGTCCGAAACCGCCCCCATCAGGAACTTGCCCAGGCCGTATGTGATGGCCGTAATGCCGGTAATCATACCGATCATAAATTTATCATAATGCAGGGCCTGCTCGATATCCTGTGAGACAATGCAAAGGTTGTTGCGGACCAGGTAAAAAAAACTGTATCCGAGAAAAGTCGACTCGAGAACCGCCCAGCGACAGCGGGGATACCTTTTTTGGACTTCCTCTTCTGGAAGCCGTTCAAGATGAGGCGCCGGAGCAAAAAACCTGGTCAGTTTCGATAAACCCATGCCAATCCCATTCTTATGTAAAAATCCGTCCCTCTGTGGTCCGACAAAAAAACCGCACATTCCCCGTCTCTGCGGCAAATGTGCGGCTCTCATTTTTTCTCAGCCCAAATTACTCGCTATATGTTTCCAGACCTTATTTTACGAAAAAAGTCACTCGGAACGCAAGTAAAAAATCAGCTTTTTTCTCGCTTATTCAAAATTGGCAAACCGCGTTTGTTAGGAATCTCAGGGGATTCCTCAAAAACAGGTCCATACCCGCTTGCAGACACTGGCCTGCCGGCAGAATAGGACAACCCCAAAAAATACCTGATTAGATGCCCTTTAAACTGCCGGCCGAATCCCACCGCTTTTATTCCACGCCGTAATAAATCCGAATTCGGCCGATCTGGGCCTCTTCCCGGAAGACAATCCGCAGCCAGCGGGCGCCGGGCAGGGTATGGGTGGCTTCGTATTGTACAGGGATAAAATACCCATAAACCGGATCACCCGCATCATACTGGGTTCGCCTGCACTTGGCCTTCACAAATTGGGTGCCGTCCACGCTGAAGAACAGCGCAAAATCAACCACTTTCCTCTCAAAAAAAGTTTCAAGCACACAATGCGAAATCGGACCATCCGTGCGGTATAGCAATTCACAGCCCACAGTCCCCCGTACCCGGCTGCCGTCTTCCTTCATCCGCCGGGCTTCGGACGATTCCAGGTCTACCGGACCGCTGAAGCTGTAGACATACGACCAGTCCCGTAATTCATCAACAAGGGCCAGATGACTGACCTCAGAGGACTCAACGGCATGGGAGGGTGCGGAGCAACCGGCCGAATTCTTCGCGATGATACGGTACCAATACCGTCGGCCGATCTGAACCGTCGTATCGTTAAAAAGAGGTCCGTATTCCACCTCGGCATCCGAAAGGTCACGGCCGACAACCTCCCACGGCCCATTCGGACTCTCGCTGCGCTCGAGATCATAACCGGCCGCCCCGGCCGAGCCCTGCCAACGGATCGCGGATACATCCGTTACCGGAAGCATTGTCGGCGGCGCCGGTTTTTCCGCGGGCGGCTCAGGCAAACCCTGTATCGCATACGCCCTCTCCCGAAGAAGCGTGATCAGAGACGTCTCATAATACAAATCTCCGCTGCGAAAACCCGGCCAGTGATACGAACGAAACTGACCGATTGAATCCGGCTCCGAATGCCAGTAAAAACCCCCCTCCCGTTTGTGGCTTCGCAGGGACCAGACCATCGCCCCGCTGATGCCGCTTTCGATCACATAGTCGAGCATTTCTTTCGTTTTGGCGTTGGTTTCAAATCCAAATTCACCCACAATATATGGTTTTTTTCCGCGAGCCATTTCCCACGAGGCCCGAACATCCCCGATAAAATCCGTGTTCAAGCTCGGATAATGATGCGTCGTCACCACGTCGATCAGTGGCTCCTCGATCGATTCCGGACGAACCTTGGTGGTGAAATAACCGTCCATCAAAAGATGATTGCGGTCGTGACGCTTCACGGTCTCGGCAATCTCATGCGTCCAGGAAGGCGGACAGCACAACTCATTTCCCGTCTCCCACAGTAAGATCGCTTTGCAGTCCTTATACTTCTGACCCGTATACACATTAGTGCGGTTCAGCGTATAAATAATCGTTTGCTTAAAGTCTTCGATCAATTCCGGATCAGTCCAGAATTTGGATCGGGCGCTGTCTGGACGCTCCCGAATCTCCACACTTTCCTTGCCCCGAAAAGCGGCATAGTCCTCGACACCGCCCCACCATTTCGTGCTGTCCAGGAACGGAAAAATAATCCGGATCCCCTTTTCCTCCGCAATCTGCAGAACCTTGTCGATAACACGAAAGCCCTCCTCGTTGAACTGCCCGGGACCCTCCACATGAACCGGATGGGTTTCGCCCGGTCGGCGCACAGACAAGGTATATAAACGGGTCATCCGGCCGCCAAATTGACGAATCGATTCCAGCGCATCGGCAATTTCATATTCATCCGACCACCGCCAGGGACACGCCTGGTCAAAAAACATCACATCTTCTTTATTGTGCAAATCGGGTATATTAAACGACATAAACCGATATTCGCGATCCCCTTCCATTAATTTGTCACCTTTGAGGGTGATAAAATGATCAAAATGATTCGTTTGTTTCGAATCTTTCTTGTTCTTTTCTGAATCCGAACCCATACAAACTCCTGCCAAAAAACAACTGATTCAACGCTGTTATCTCAACGAAATAAGGGTATAATCTCTATTATTTCGGTACCTTAAAAAGTAGGATGTAAACCTACGGCACAATCGAGTGTGATTATATATAAAAAACTCGTATAAATCAACCGAAAATATTTGTATAATTGAAATTTGGGGTTCTTTGGCCGGTCTACCCTATTTCAATGAACCCAATAAAGAAGTCGCCGAAGATTGAATATATATTTATAACTCGCTTTTGATATAAAAATCAGAACCATGAATAATGCTCAAATCTCTGATACGGAAGGCGTTATTTTTGACATAAAAAAATACGCCATCCACGATGGCCCCGGTATTCGGACCACGATTTTTATGAAAGGATGCCCGCTTCGCTGCTCCTGGTGCCACAATCCCGAAAGCTGGAATCCAAACCCGGAATTAATGGTTCGGCCGGTACGCTGCATCCGATGCGGTCAATGTGTCAAAATCTGCCCTACCCATTCAAATACCCTGAAAAACGGACATCTTATAAGAGATCCGGATCAATGCAAAGTTTGCGGCACATGTATCGAGGCCTGCCCGGCCGACGCCCGCCAAATCGTCGGAAAAACCGTCACGGCCGCTCAAATTTTACGCGAAATTGAAAAGGATTCGGTATTTTATGACCAATCCGGGGGCGGCGCGACCTTCTCCGGCGGCGAACCCCTCATGCAGCCGGACTTCCTAACGGCGCTCCTGCATTTATGTAAAAACCGCGAGTTTCACACGGCCGTAGATACCTGCGGCTATGCAAAACCGGAAAACATTCAAAAAATTATAAATTATGTCGATCTGTTTTTGATTGATATTAAGCATATGGACCCGGACAAACACCGGGATTTCACTGGAGTAGACAATGGTTTAATTCTGGATAATATTTGTAGAATTTCTGAACAGGCCCGTGAAATCATTATCCGAATTCCCCTCGTTCCCGGATTTAACGACCGGCCGGAGGAAATCGAAACCATAGGCAAATTCGTAAAATCTCTGAAAATCGTAAAACAAATCGACCTTTTACCGTATAATAGCGGAGGCGTATCAAAGGCCGAACGTCTCGGCAGGCAGCAGGATGTGCTTACAACCCGGCGGCCCTCCGATGAGCAGATCAGGATTCTTTCTGAACGGCTCAAATCTATGGGGTTTCAGACAAAGACAGGCGGATAAAGATGAACCAGAGAGTATCTAAGCTGCGAGAGCAGAGCATTAGTATAAAACCGTATATTACCTCCGAGCGGGCGGAGCTCGTAACGGATTTCTACCGGGGTGACGCGCCCCTGCAATTCCCAACCCCGGTCGTTCGAGCCATGTGCCTCGCCCACATCATGAGCCATAAGAAAATCTGCATAAACGACGGCGAGTTGATTGTCGGCGAGCGAGGCCCCGCCCCCAAAGCAACCTATACCTATCCCGAACTGTGCTGCCATTCCCTCGAAGACTTCGAGATCATGACCCGGCGAAGCCGCACATCGTTTCAGGTCAGCTCGGAAGTCAAAAAAATTTACGCCCAAAAAATAATCCCGTTCTGGAAAGGCAAAACCATGCGGGAAAAGGTCTTTGCCGCCATGGACAAAGACTGGCACAGGGCATTCGAGGCGGGCATATTCACCGAATTCATGGAGCAGCGAGCCCCCGGTCATGCCATCCTCGACGACAAGATTTACCGCAAAGGACTGCTCGACATGCAGGCCGAAATCGCCGACTCCCTGCAGCGGCTGGATTATCTGGCCGACCCCGAGGCCTATGCCAAACAGCAGCAGCTCAAAGCCATGGGCCTGGCCATCGAAGCGGTGCTGACGCTGGCCCGCCGATACAGCGAGCAGGCCCGCCAACTGGCCGCAAGAGAAAAAAATCCAACGCGAAAAGCGGAACTCGAAGAGATCGCCGCCGTCTGCCGGCACGTACCGGCACACCCGCCGCGCACCTTCCGCGAAGCCCTCCAGATGTACTGGTTCGTCCATTTAGGCGTGATCACCGAACTGAACGTATGGGATTCCTATAACCCCGGCCGCCTCGATCAGCATTTGTATCCCTTCTACACACGGGAAATCGAAGCCGGCACCCTGACCGTCGAGCAGGTCCGTGAACTCCTCCAGTGCTTCTGGATCAAATTCAACAACCAGCCCGCACCGCCCAAAGTCGGCATCACCGAAGAACAGAGCGGAACCTATACCGATTTTGCCCTCATCAACGTCGGCGGGCTCGATCCCCACACCGGCCGCGACGCGGTCAATGACATCTCCTACCTGATCCTCGAAGTGGTTGAAGAAATGCAGTTGGTCCAGCCAAGCTGCTGCGTCCAGATCAGCGCCAAAAATTCCGACCAATTCGTCAGGCGCGCCTGCCGCGTCATTCGAACCGGCCTCGGCCAGCCGTCCGTCTTCAATACCGATGTGATATTGAAAGAGATGCTCCACGACGGCAAAACCATGTTCGACGCCCGCAGCGGCGGACCCAGCGGATGCGTCACAATCAGCGCCTTCGGCAAGGAAAGCTGCACCCTGACCGGCTACTGCAACTGGCCCAAACTATTCGAACTGGCCCTCCATAACGGCATCGACCCGAGAACCGCCGTCCGGGTCGGGCCGGAAACCGGAAACGCCGCTGAGTTTACGTCGTTCCGGCAGCTTCGGGAGGCCTATCAAAGCCAATTGAAACACTTTATCGACGTGAAAATCCGAGGCAACAACATCATCGAACGCCTCTACGCGGATTTTCTGCCGGCCCCGTTTATGTCTGTCCTCGTCGATGACTGCATCGCCCGCGGAAAAGATTATCACAACGGAGGCCCCCGCTACAATCCCACCTACATCCAGGGCGTGGGCATCGGCACCCTGACCGATGCGATGACCGCCGTGAAAGATCATGTTTTCGACCGGAAAACCGTATCCATGCAAATCCTGCTGGAGGCCCTGGAGGCCGACTTTGACGGCCATCAGCCGCTCGAAAAACAGCTTTCCAAAAGCCCCCGATACGGCAATGATGAGGACTACGCCGACGCCGTCGCCGTCGATGTATTCAACATGTATTACGACGCCCTCAACGGCAGACCCAACACCAAGGGCGGCCGATACCGCGTCAACCTGCTGCCCACCACCGTGCATATCTATTTCGGCCAGGTCACCGGAGCCCTCCCCAACGGCCGCCGAGCCGGCCTGCCCCTTTCCGACGGCATCTCCCCGTCACAGGGAACCGACACGCAGGGACCGACCGCGGTCATCAAGTCCGCCTCCAAAATCGATCACGCCCGTACCGGCGGCACCCTGCTGAACATGAAATTCAATCCCCAAATCCTCGAAGACGAAGCGATTGATAAACTGGTCCACCTGATCCGCGGCTATTTCCGGCTGGACGGCCATCACATCCAGTTCAATGTCGTCAATCGGGAAACGTTGGTCGAAGCCCAAAAAAATCCCCATCAGCACCGCGACCTGATCGTGCGGGTGGCCGGTTACAGCGATTACTTCATCGAACTGGGCCCGGACCTCCAGAACGAGATTATCTCACGAACCGAACAAAAGGCCCTCTAAGGCCAGACCGTTGCCGTTCGCAGGCAGCCGAAAATCTTATTTGACCAGCCCCAGGGCGTCCGGCAGCCACATCGAAAGCGACGGCACATACGAACAGACAAACAGCACCACCACCATCGCCGCGTAAAAGAACAAGATCTGTTTCATGATCTTCGTCACCGTCGTACTGGCGATCCCGCACCCCAGGAACAGGCACGTCCCCACCGGCGGCGTACACAGCCCGATGCACAGGTTCATAATCATGATAATCCCAAAATGAAGCGGATGAATCCCCAGCGCCTCCACCACCGGCAGAAAGATCGGCGTAAAGATCAAAATCGCCGGCGTCATATCCATAAACGTCCCCACCGCCAGCAGAATCAGGTTAATCATCAGCAGCACCATCACTTTATTGCTGGTCAGCCCCAGCAGGGCCGCGCTGATATCCTGCGGCACACGCTCGGCCGCCAGCACCCAGCTCATCGCCATACTCGCCGCGATCAGCATAAACACCACCGACGTCGTCACCCCCGCCTGCAAAAGAATATGAGGAATTTCCCTCCACTTGACCTCTTTATAGCACAGCACCGCCAGAATAAACGAATACAGCACCGCCACCGCCGAGGCCTCCGTCGCCGTAAAAATGCCCTTCAAGATGCCCCCCAGCACAATTACGATCAGCAGCAGCGCCGGAATCGCCTGGAAAAACCGCTTCACGGATTCCCCCTGCTGCAGCGATTCGCCCTTGCCGTACTGTCTCCGAATCGAAATAATCCAACTGACCAGCATCAGCCCCAGCCCCACCAGGATCCCCGGAATCACACCCGCCATAAAGATCGCCGCGATGGACACCGCCCCGCCCGTCGCCAGCGAATAAACAATCATCACATTGCTCGGCGGAATCAAGAGCCCCGTGGTAGCCGCCGTCACCGTCACCGAGGCATTAAAGTCGCGGTCATAGCCCCGCTTGTTCATCAGCGGAATCATGAACCCCCCCACGCTCGATACAGCCGCCGAAGCCGACCCCGAAATCGCCCCGAAAAACATGCACGTCAGGATATTGACAAACGCCAGCCCCCCGCGAAACCGACCCACCAGCACATTGGCAAAATCAATCAGACGCCGCGCAATGCCTCCCTGCCCCATCAGCAGGCCTGACAAAATAAAAAACGGAATCGCCAGCAGCGAAAACTCATCGATGCCCGTGGCCATTTTGTGAGCCACCGCCGTAAACGCCGGAAGGTCCCCCATCGCCAGGATCCCAAGCATCGCCGC
>JAHDQI010000063.1 GCA_018433925.1 Phycisphaerae bacterium
AAAACCGCGTTTCCAGCCCAAAAACGCAGAAAAACACTGAATTCACTTTTCCCCGCTTCAAAACACATCCGTTCATAACCCCCGGCCGCCTCAAGCCGCGGCAGGGGGGCTATTTTCCTGTTGAAACAACCCCCATTTTGCGGGATAGTATGGCATAGACCAACACACAAGACAGAAAGATTCAAAAATATGGGAATTTACGATCGGGATTATGTTAAGGATTCATGGAACAGCGGCAGCGGCGGCGGCATGATGCGAATGAGCGGCGGCTTTCGCGATTTAAGCATCGTCAAATGGCTTCTCATCATCAATTTTGTCGTCTTTCTGCTGACCCTTTCGGAGACGCTCCAGGTCAAAATCTTTACCTGGGGGGTGGTCTTTCCCGAAAATTACCTCTGGATGATCCAGCTCTGGCGTCTGATTACCTATCAGTTCCTCCACTGGGACGCCATGCATTTCATCTTCAACATGATCGTCCTGTTTTTCTTTGCCCCCATCCTCGAACGCCTCTGGGGCAGCCGCACCTTCCTGCGGTTCTACCTCATCAGCGGCGCCGCCGGCGGCGTGGTCTATACGCTGCTTGTGCTCATCGGCGTCCTCGAAGCCGGTCCCATGGCAGGGGCCTCAGGAGCCCTCAACGCCGTACTCATGGCCGTCGCGATCCTGTATCCACGCATGATCGTACTGATCTACGGCATCATTCCCGTCCGTATTTCATGGCTCGTGGCGATCATGATTATCCTCAGCTTGCTCAAATTCACCAGCGGCGTCAACGCAGGCGGGGAGGCCGCCCACCTGACCGGCCTGGCCGCCGGAGCCGTCTATGTGCTCTATAAACCCTGGTTTACCAAGTTTCGGCTCCAGCGAAAAAAAGGCACCTGGCAGCAAAAAATGAACCAGGAACGGAACTTTGAGATGGAAGTCGACCGCATCCTCCAAAAGGTAAACCGCGAGGGCATCGCCAGTCTGACCCGCAAAGAAAAGGAAATCCTTCAGGAGGCCACCCGCCGGGAGCAGATGTCCCGATACTGACAAAAAACCGCAGAGGACGCTCTTGCAGCAGACCGCCATTAATTTTTAGTCCCAGTAAATCCTCTCCGCCTGGGCCGTCAGTTCCTGCATCCGCTCACGTACCGCCTGCTCCTTGCTGGTCTGCAGCTTACTGACTTCGGCCTGCCGTTTTTCAATCTCCTTCTGGAGCCGCCTGAGCCGCTCTTCCAGTTCTTGGTACTGCAGCGTCTTTTTTCGGATAATCAAGTCAAACCGCCGCGACACAAGAACTTCCAGGCGTTTAAGCAGTCGCTCTTTGGCCTGTCCCTCGGCCGATCGGATCCCCTCGATCAGTTCCTCCCGCTGCCGCTGCAAAACCAGGTCCTCCTTCAAAACCTCCGCCAGTTCCGGATTGTCTTTCTCCGCACGGAGAATCGGATCGTATTGTCGCCGGGCCTCCATGACTCGGCCGTAATAAGCCCCCTCGTCGGTCTCACGAAGCCGTTCCAGTTCCCCGGCCAGTGCGGGATTGTTTTTCTCCAGCCACTGGATAAATTCATCGTGCCGTTTTTGAAGGTGGTCCAGCCATCGCCCCCCGCGCCCCTCGTCAGGCCCTCGCCGGGGTCTGCCCGAATCAGGCCCGGGCGGCTGATCGCCGGGACCCTTCGGGCCGCGCTGGCCCACCGGCGGTTCCGGCAGCCGTAAAAATTTCTGCACTTCTTCCCGGAAGACCCGCTGAAATTCATCCGGATTCTCTTGCTGCAGCTTTCGAAGCGTCCGGGCCCGCTCAGGATCGTCTCGTTCAAGGCGGCTTAAAAACCCCTCGATGCGACGCTCGGACCAGGGACCTTCCCGCATTTGCTCGGTATCCTCCGTCCAGATATCCGGTTCTCTGGGTTCTGCCGAAAAGGCCGGACAGCCAAGCAGCACCGCAAGAAATGCCGTAGAAAGAAACATCCGCTTGAAAACAGACAAGTTCATAGGGTTTAACCTTTCCAGAAGTCGTTATCGGTTAAGAGTTCCATCTCTTCAATCTCTTGAATCGTCCTCAATTCCGTATCCCAGAGGCGGTCCCACCCGGCGACATCGGCCGCGTAAATCTGTTCAGAGATTTCATCCAGGTCGGAGGCGATCGACGCGGCCGTTTCATCCGAAAAAATTTCCTGCACATTAAGATCGGCTCCTGCCGTCAATACAGGAGCGGCCTGCTGACGCAGCATCCAAAACAGTCCCGCCCCAATCAGCAAACAGGCCGCCGCACCGCTCAATAAGGAGCGAAGCAGGACGGTTTTACGATGGATTGCCGCGGAACGCCGCCGCATGTCTGCCTGGATCTGATCGGCCAAACCTGCCCGCAAACAGGGACTGTCAAAGGAAGCCAGCAGGGCGTCAGCGTCCTCGATTTCCCGGCTCATTTGCGCCGCTTCAGATTCGTCGTAAAAAGTACGAGTCAGATCATTCAGTTGTTTCTTGTTTTCTTTCATGGGCATCGTCCATCCATTCTTTCAGTTTTTTCAGACCGCGGTGCACCTTCGAAAGGGTGGTGCCGATCGGTTCCGACCGCATGTCCGCAAGTTCCTTAAAACTCAGATCGCCGTAAAAACGAAGCATAATCAGTTCCGCCGTATCCGCATCGAGGGTCTTCAAACCCTCCTGGAGCCGATCCGATAACGCACCGTCAATTTCTTTCTCCGGGCGATTGTCCGTCTCCAGAAACTGCGCCTTCTGTTCCAGAAGCCGTTTTTGCCGGTACTTTTTTCTCAGGTGATCCCGGAACAGGTTGGAAGCGATCGTAAACAGCCATTTTTCAAAAGAGCCGCCGTCAAATGAGCTGATTTTCTCTACCAGCCGAACATACAGGTCACTTAGAAGCTCTTCACTTGTATCACGATTGCCGGTCAGTCGGTAAAAATACCCGTAACAGCGCCTTCCGTACAAGTCCACTAATCGGCTCATGGAAGCCGAGTCTCCCTCTCGGCAGCGTTCGAGCAGATCGTGTATTTCCGGCTGATCACTCATTATGAATCAGTCAAAGTGCATAGAAACAGACGTTTGGAGTCCTGCTTCTATTGCGAAAAAGATGAAAAATGGAGAAAATAGAGATGGATATTCTAAAAAAGGCAAAGTAGGTCCACAAAAAAGACCCTCAAAAAAATGCCTTGAACGTCTAATAATTTGGCTCATCTGGATCTTCCGGATCTATTTTCCAGCTTTCCGATTCATCCAGATCTTCCAGTTCCCGTTTCATATATTTGAAGATTTTATCCTGCATTGGGGCCATTTTTTCCTGCCAATTGGTCATGCCCCGATACATTGAAACCAGAAGATCCAGCCGGAGTAACTGCCATTTTTGTAGACACTCGGGCTCCTTAATGTTCGTAAAAGGATCACAATGAAAAATCCGCCGGCCTTGTGGATCCAACTCAAACAATTCGCAATCTTTACATTGAATCATGCTGTCTCCAAAAATAGAGAAAAAAACACTTCTTGTCTTGATTGATGTATTATATCTGATATAGTAAGGGATTGAAAAGAAATTCAGCAAATCATTTTCAGGAGTATTGAATGGGAAAAGCAAGACGAAGACGCAAAATCGGAAGCAAAAAACGTCGAGCCCGCTGGAAAGTACGCAACAAGGTCAGCTAACGGAATCCAACGCGTTTGAGGTTTTCGGCCGGAAACAGACATCTTGCGGTATCAGGTTGCGAAATCGAATCAACACAACGGTTCATTTCGCCTTCTTTTTTTGTCAGGGGACAATGAAGCATTGTTCGATTACTTTTTTTCCTGAGGGCAAAACCGTCTCTGTGCATCAGGGCGTCACGTTGCTGGAGGCGGCCGGGCAGGCCGGAATCATCCTCAACAGTCCCTGCGGCGGGGCGGGAACCTGCGGCAAATGCCGGGTCTGGGTTGGACCGGACAAACAGGAACACCTGGCCTGCCAATTTCAGATCCAGACTGATTTGGAGGTTACAATCCCGCGGGAAAGTCGGTTTTTTCAGCAGCAGATCCTGACTCACGGCATCGAACGCGAAATCCAAAGCACCCCGGCACTCTGCAAGAAATTTCTCAATCCGGTCCCTTCTTCTTTGGAGATACTCCAAAAAACTCTTTCACGAACCCTCTCGGCTCCGGTAGAACCGCATCCTGAGGCGCCGGACAATCCGGAGATGTATACTCTGCCGCAGGGTATCACTTCGGTTTTGGCTTTTTCTGAGGGCACCTATCGAATCCTTTGCCTTGAGCCGGGAAACACAGAAAACGTTCTTTACGGAATCGCCGTCGATGTCGGGACAACAACTCTCGTGGCCCGTCTTACAGATCTTCATACCGGCCGCGCCCTGGAAACGGTTTCATCGGCCAATCCGCAAATTCGATATGGCGACGATGTCATCGGCCGTATTCATCACGGGCAGAATGAGACGGGACTTGCTGAACTTCAGCAATGTATCATTCGCCAACTGAATGACATGATCGTCGCTCTATGCAGGAATAAGCAACTCTCACCCGAACAGGTCTATGAAATAACGGCTGTCGGGAATACCACCATGCATCATTTGCTGTTGAAATATCCTGTTGTTCAGCTTGGACAGGCGCCCTACAGGGCCTACGCTGCGGCCGCTGAAGATCGGAATGCCCGGCAAATCGGCTTGCTGATCCATCCGCACGGGCGGCTTTATACCGTCGAAAACATCGCGGGATTTATCGGGTCAGATACGGTGGCCGCGGCCCTGGCTGCCGAAATGAACACAGCCGAAGAAGTCTCTTTGCTGGTCGATATCGGCACCAACGGAGAACTTGTGCTGGGTACAAAAGACCGCCTTGTTTCAGCCAGTTGCGCGGCAGGCCCCGCTCTTGAGGGGGCGCGTATTCGCTGCGGCAGCCGGGCCGTGGAAGGGGCGATTCAGCGGGTCTATGCAGAGGAAGGTGAAATTGACCTGGATGTCATCGGATTCGTTCGGCCGCGGTCGATTTGCGGAAGCGGGCTGATCGATGCTGTTGCGGTAATGCTGGATCTGGATATTCTATTGCCCAGCGGAGCTTTTCGCGACAAAGAAAGTCTTTCAAGCCGAGCGTCCCGGTCCCTCATGGACCGGATGATCCAAATCGAAAACCAGCCCGCTTTTGTCCTGGCATGGGATGAAACAGGAAAAGAACCGGCCGTCTACCTGACCCAGCGGGATATTCGAGAAATGCAGTTGGCCAAGGCCGCGATTCAAACCGGAATCCTGCTGCTGCTGAAAAAACTGCAACTTGAAAAGGAGCACATCCGGCACCTGTTTCTGGCCGGAGCGTTTGGGAATTATATTCGCAAACAAAGCGCTATCCGGATCGGCCTGTTGCCTGCGATACCGCAGGAGCGAATTCAATTCATTGGCAATGCCGCCAGCATCGGGGCACAAATGATCCTGATTAGCCGTCATTGCCGTCAGATCGCGACGGATTTAGCCGGCCGTATTGAATACATGGAAATTGCCGGGGAACCCCATTTTTCGGCGGTATACAGTGATTCGCTTCTTTTTTAGTAAAAAAACAGATACATAAGGTAAGATAGATAAGTCCCCGTCAGAAACCCTCCGGCCGTTCGGTTGATGCTTCCGCGGATCAAAGCAAAGACCGTGAACATGACGCTGACGGCCACCATAATTCCATAATCTGAAGCCAGCAGCCGCGTGCTGATTGAAAAGGGTTTGACCAGTCCGGCGGCTCCGAGAACCAGAAGCGTATTGAATATATTGGAGCCCACCAGGTTGCCAATGGAAAGATCGTCATGCTTGCGAAACGAAGCCACCAGGCAGGTAATCATCTCCGGCAGGGAGGTGCCCACGGCGACAATTGTCATCCCGATCACGGCTTCCGAAAGCCCGATCATCCGACCAATGGACGAGGCGCTGTACACCGTCAGCCGGGCGCCTAACCCCAGCGCCAGCAGGCCAAGAAAGATAAAAAGGGTGCTGATTCCAACGCCTCTTGAGGGTTTCTGAAGGTATTGCTTTTCCTCCTCTGACAAAATCGCAGACCCGAACCGTTTTCGCTCGCTGCGAATCATATAGATCAGAATTCCCACAAACAACAGCAGCAGAAACAGGGCCCCGCCACGAGCCAGTGTGCCGCTTTGTAAAAAAGGCCACAGCAGCAGGGCCGAACCGATCATAAGCGGCAGATCTCTTCGCCGGGACGCCGGCTGGACCTGTATCGGACGCATCAGCGCACACAGCCCCCCCACAAGAGCCAGGTTGGCGATGTTGGAACCATAGACGTTTCCGACGGCGATATCCCCGGAACCACTCAGAGCCGCTGCAATGCTGGCGGCTACCTCAGGAGCCGATGTGCCCATTGCGACGATGGTCAGGCCGATGACGAGGGGGCTTAGCCCCAGACGACGGGCCAGCATCACAGCCCCTTCGACAAGCCAGTCGGCCCCTTTAATCAAGATCGCAAGGCCAATCGGAAGAAGCAGGATGTCAAACAAGCTCTTCATGTCCTAAACAACTGTTATGAACCGCTCCCTGTTTCACCCTTCCTAAAAAAAGAAACCCCGGATTGACGCCGGGGTAATAAATGTACAACAAAAAGACCGCAAAGACTGATCAGATTTTTCCGATAATCAAACAACAATTGTGGCCTCCAAACCCAAGCGAATTGCTCAGGGCATAGCGAACCTGTTGTTGCCTTGGTTGACCGGGCACGAAATCGATTTTTGGATCGCACTCAGGGGCCACATTTTCGAGGTTCACGGTCGGATGAATTTGTCCTTTTTCAATGGTTTTGGCACAAACCACCAGTTCGATCCCGCCGCTGGCTCCCAGAGAATGACCCAGACAACTCTTCGTCGAGTTGACCGCCACCTTATAAGCATGGTCCTTAAATACGTCTTTGATGGCCAGGGTTTCGGCTGCGTCATTCAACTGTGTACTGGTCCCGTGAGCGTTAATATAATCAATCTGCTCAGGATTGAGTTTGGCTTGTTGGAGGGCCCGTTTCATGGCCTTGGCGGCCCCGGCTCCATCTTCGAGCGGGGCGGTGATATGATACCCGTCTCCGGTGGCTCCGTAGCCGAGCAGCTCGGCATAAATTTTGGCGCCGCGCTGTTTGGCGTGCTCATATTCTTCGAGCACCAGGATGCCCGCTCCCTCCGCCAGCACGAATCCGTCCCGATCCACATCAAATGGACGCGAAGCCCGCTGAGGTTCGTCGTTTCGGGTGCTCAATGATTTCAATGCACAAAAGGACGCCAGCCCAATTGGGGTCAGGGCGGCTTCCGATCCCCCCGTGACCATGATGTCGCTGCGTCCGCACAGGATATTCCAGAAGGCCTCTCCGATGGCATGACTGGCCGAGGCACAGGCCGTGACCACACAAAGATTCGGACCGCGAAGACCGAATTGAATGGAGACGCATCCGCTGGCGGCATTGCCCATCAACTTCGGGACACAAAAGGCCGATACCTTACGGGGACCTTTCTGAAGAAGACGCAAATACTGTTCTTCAATCTCTTTAATTCCGCCGATCCCGGTTCCGACAATCACCCCGGCCCGGTCCTTGTCCTCACGCTCAAAATCCAGGCCGCTGTCCTGCACCGCCTGAATCGCTGAAGCCAGCGCCATCTGGGTAAAACGGTCCATCCGCTTTCCCTCGCGGGCGGAAATATACTTGTCTACGCTAAAGTCTTTGATTTCACCTCCGAAATGAACGGGAAATTCGGAGGTATCAAAGGATTCAATCGTGGAGATTCCGCTTTGTCCCCGGCACAGCGCATCAAAAAGACCCTCCGCCGACTCCGCCAGCGCGGTGACACAGCCCAGCCCTGTTATGACAACACGTCGATCCGGCATCATAGGGCTAACGCTATTCCTGTTCCTTTTTCTTTACGATCTCGATGATGTAGTCGATCGCGGCGCCTACGGTCTGGATTTTTTCCGCCTCCTCGTCCGGAATGCTCATGTCAAACTCATCCTCGAACTCCATGACCAGCTCAACCGTATCCAGAGAATCCGCGTTGAGATCGTTAATAAACGAAGTTTCACGGGTGATTTCAGATTTATCCACACCCATTTGCTCGCTTACGATTTCAATGACTTTGGCTTCAATTGCCTGAACATCCATATCCGCACCCACTGGCTTTCTCCTTACCTGTAGTTATTTCTCTGTTCTCTGTTTATCACTCCGGTTTTTATCCGATTTCCGTGAAGTCGGCGGTACTATACCGGCCTCGGAAGTCGTTTTCAATCCTTTTTTAGCAAATTTCTTACATTGCCATCCCGCCGTCCACACACAAAACCTGACCGGTAATATATCCGGCCTCGTCTGAGGCCAGGAATGCCACGGCCTGGGCGACCTCTTCCGGTTTGCCGAAGCGTTTGACGGGGATTACGGCAAGAGCGCCCTGTTTGACCACATCGGGCAGTACCTCGGTCATATCCGTCATAATAAAGCCGGGAGCAATGCAGTTGACTGTCACATTTTTCTTGCCCACCTCACGGGCAAGGGATTTGGTCATCCCGATCAGTCCCGCCTTGCTGGCCGCGTAATTTGCCGACCCCGCTTGTCCCATTACGCCCGCCACCGAACTGATATTGACAATCCGCCCGAATTTGTTACGGACCATTGACCGGGCCGCAACGCGGGTCGCGGTAAAAGCTGCCCTCAGATTAACCGATATAACCTTGTCGAAATCTTCGTCATCCATCTGAATCATCAGCCGATCTCGGGTGATTCCGGCATTATTGACCAAAATACCGATCCCACCGTGCTCATTGGCCAACTGCTCAAGAATTTCTGTCAGTTTGTCGGTCTTGGTGATATCAACCTCTTTAGTGATAATTGTGTGCCCGGTCTGTTCGGCGGCTTTTTGGAGGTCTTTAAGCTGCTCGCCGTTCAAATCCAGGCCCGCCACTTTGCGGCCCTGTTTGAGCAACTCCATCACAATCGCACGGCCGATTCCTCGGGCAGCCCCGGTGACCACGGCTAATCGCTGTACTGTCATCTTTTATGTCTCCGTACTGTGCACATTTCAAATTCCTGTCTATTTCTGCAGGGCACTGAAGGCATCCGCTGAGCTGATATTGATCACCTTTATCTTTCGCTGGATCCGCTTCATCAGTCCGGTTAAGACCCGACCGGGGCCGATTTCGTAAAACTGCTCGATGCCCTCTGCAATCAGCCGTTCCATGCATTTCTGCCAGAGAATCGGCTGGACAAGCTGACGAACCAGGCCCTGTCGAATTGCGGCCGCAGAAGGATAATACTGGGCGTCGATATTGGCAATAACCGCGGTGGTTTTCGGATTGTGAATTCCACACCGATCCAGGGCCTGAGAAAGTTTTTCGGCGGCCGGGTTCATCAGGGAAGTATGAAAAGCTCCGGCTACCGCCAGCGGCACGGCCTTCATCGCCCCGAATTTTTCAGCCATCTCTTCGGCTCGTTTGCAGGCCTCTTTTTGTCCGCTGATTACGATCTGGCCGGGACAATTGAAATTCACCGGCTCCAGTACCTGCCCCTCGGCGGCCTCAAGGCACAAGTGACGCACTTTTTCCTCGTCCAGGCCCAAAATGCTGACCATGCCTCCGTCAGAGGCATCCGCTGCTTCCTGCATGGCCTGTCCACGCCGCTGAACAAGACGCAAAGCATCTTCAAAAGAAACCACCCCGGCCGCATACAGGGCTGTATATTCTCCCATGCTCAAACCGGCCGTGACATCCGGCACCAAATCCGGCTGATGGTCTCGGAAAATTTCCAGCAGGGCAGCCGAAACCGTAAAAATCGCCGGCTGGGAATAAACCGTGGAATTCAGTTTGTCCTCCGGGCCTTCGAGGCACAGCTTTTTCAGATCGTAACCGACAATCCCGCCGGCTTTCTCAAACAGGGCCTCTGCCGATGGATAGATTCCGAACAGATCGGCTCCCATGCCTGCGGCCTGCGCCCCCTGACCCGGAAATAAAAAAGAGATTTTCATCCTTGTTTTTTTGCTCCGTCACAAAACAGATTATAACTGGATTACGTTGGCGCCCCATGTAAGACCGCCGCCAAAAGCAATAAGCAGAACAATATCCCCGCTTTTCAGTTTCCCGCTCCGGAGGCACTCATCGAGGGCAATCGGAATCGAGGCCGCGGAGGTGTTTCCGTATTTATCGATATTGATAAAGATTCGGTCATCCGTGAAGTTCAGCCGTTTTCCTACCGACTCAATGATGCGTGCGTTCATCTGGTGTGGAATGAACATCGCGATGTCCTCTACCTGCAAATCACATTTTTCGAGGCACTCCTTGGCCAATTCCACAATTCGGCGAACGGCGGTCTGGTAGACTTCCCGTCCGTTGATGTCCATATAAACAAGATCCGGATTCTCCAGCGGAACACCGACCGGGTTGCGGGACCCGTAGGCCTGGCATTTCAGCGCCTCCCACCGGCTCCCGTCAGAGAAGGACGTACTGTACATAACTCCCATAGACCCGCTGTCGGACGCTTTCAGTACAGCGGCACCGGCCCCGTCTCCGAAGAGAATGCAGCTCCCGCGGTCTTTGTAATTCGTAATCCGACTCAGCGTTTCAGCTCCAATGACCAGGGCCGTGCGGTACCGCCCCGAGCTGAGAAACTGCTGGGCGATAGACAGCCCGTAGACAAACCCGCTGCAGGCGGCACTTAAATCGAACGCCCAGGCATTGCAAGCGCCGATCATATCCTGCACAAAACACGCCGTCGAGGGAAAGACCATTTCCGGCGTAACCGTCCCGACGATTATCAATTCAAGCTCTTCCGGGGCCATTCCGGCCTGTTTCAGCGCCCGGCGAGCGGCTTCGGCCGAAAGGGTCGCCGTTGTTTCCCCGTCGCCGGCGATATGACGGGTTTTGATTCCGGTCCGGGTGGTGATCCATTCATCCGAAGTCTCCACGATTTTCGTAAAATCCTCGTTGGTAAGAATCTTGTCGGGAACACAGGATCCGGTTCCGGCGATCAGCGCCCGAAGACGCCTGGCCTGTTTGGTGGTAGGATTATTGACCATTGGGCACAACCCCGGATTGAGATAATCGTTCGATAATTTTTTCGTTAATCTTTCGCATATAAAATTTTTCGGAGGCCAAAATAGCGTTCTTAATTGTCCGGGCCTTGCTCGACCCGTGGCAAATTACCGCCGTCCCGTTGACCCCCAGCAGCAGGGCGCCTCCGTACTCATTATAATCGTATTTCTTGTAAATATTCGTCATCACCTTTTTGAATTGCAGGGCCAGCATCCAGTGATCCATCAATTCGTCTTTGATAGCGCGAAAGATCATATCGACAAGGCCCTCGGCGGTTTTGAGCACAACATTGCCCACAAACCCCTCGCAAATCACGACATCGTAAGCTCCTTCAAAAATATCGCGGCCTTCGAGGTTGCCCACAAAATTAATCCGTGAGTCGGCCTTCAGCAATGCCCGCGTTTTCTTGACCAGTTCATTGCCTTTGGCGTCCTCTTCACCGATATTCATCAGGCCCACACGGGGACTGCTGATTCCAAGCATTTCTTCGGCATAGACGCAGGACATGACGGCATATTGATACAGATGGATGGGCTTGCAGACGATATTGGCCCCGACATCACAGAGTGTCACAGGGCCGCTGCGGGTTGGAAACACAGTCGCAATCCCGGGTCGATGAACTCCCTCCAGCGTTCGCATCCGGAGTTGGCATCCCGCGACGCAGGCCCCCGTGTTGCCCGCGGAAATAACGGCATCAACCTGGCGGTGCGATGCGGCCCGAGCCATAACGCCAATCGAACTTCTCTTCTTTCGACGCAAGGACTCCACGGGCGGCTCATCCATCCCGATGACTTCCGGGGCATGGAAGATCCGAAAAAGATCCGGCGTGGATTTCAGCCTCTCCAGATGCTCCCGGATCACCCCCTCGTCCCCAATCAGCACGATTTCATTCTCATCTTTGAGGACTTCCCTGGCCTCTAACGCCCCCGCGATAATTTCCGCCGGAGCATGATCGCCACCCATAGCGTCAATGGCAATGCGCATCGTTACTCTTCGACCTCCTGGCCGAGTTCTAAGGTGATTTTCGGATTGACATACCCGCACTGGCCGCAGGCGGCATGGGGGAGTTTCGCGGCGCCGCAATGCGGACAAAGCGCATAATTAACCGCCCGCAAACGGTGATGGCTCCGTCGGGTGCGAGTTCTTGATTTACTCGTTTTTTTAACCGGAAGCATAGTTCCTGTTCTCCTGTTTCGCGTTAATTTCTACAAAACAAAACATATCCCCTATGTCCGCAAACTCGCATGGAGGCGGATTCCAGAGGACGACTTTCGGATATTTTCCGAAATTAATGCATCTCTATCTAACAAAATAGATCAGTTCCGTAAAGGAAATTCTGTTAAGAATCGCCCCTCATAACCAAAAATCCTCTTTCTGTCAAGCTGTCATCTGCTATTTTCAAAGAAATTTTCCCCCGGAAATCTGACTTTTCGGATTGCTTTTTTAGTTCGGATTGGGTACCTTCAAACAATTAACCTGTCTGTCAGTAGAGCAGGGAAGGAACTGGAGCTCTAAACAGGACCATACGGTAGGATACGAAACGCCATGGCAAAGCGATACAATCATCAGGCGTTGGCCGAGGCCATTAAGCAGGGACAGGCCCGGATGAAACGGACTATGATGGAACCGAAGGAGTCGGATACGAGGCCGACCGAGCAACCGGTGCAGCCGGAGAAAAAACGGGCTTTCGTGGGTCTGGGCACGATTCCCTCCCTGCGAAAGAAGCCGTTGCGGATCAATCGCGGGTATTTCGTATTTGCAGCGGTTATTATCGGGCTTATCCTGGTGGTCTATTGGGTTGGAAACACCGCCGGGCCGCAGCCGGAACCGCAGACCGAGACGGTTGAGACCGCCATAACACAGCCGGACCGTCCGCTGCCGTCCGCTCCGGCCCCCGCAAGGCCGGCAACGCGGGAAACCGCAACCCGGACCCCGGCGCCGTCAACGCAAAGTCCGGCCCCGGCCGATCGGGCAGAAACCGCAGCGCCGAGCGGTCCCGAAAAAGATCATGTCATCGTGATCGCGACTTATACAAAACGGGAGCACTTGCTGCCCGCGCAGGAATATTTTGATAAAAACGGCGTTCGAACCGAAATTTTGCGGCGGGGCAGTTATTACCTGCTGGTTACCAGCGGCCGGTTTGATTCGCCGCTGAAGAGCGGTACCGACGGCCGGCGGATGCTTGAAACGATCAAAACGCTCGGCAGGCAGTACCAGGCCCCCGACGGCTATGAAAATTTTGGACGCACTCCATTTCAGGATGCGTATGGAATGAAAGTTAAAAACTAAACAAATCAGTAATTTCAGGAGTCAGATGTATGTCAATTGATCGTTCATTAAAAGTCAAAGGTGCTCTCAAGAGACACCGGAATGTTCTTTCCCGCGGAGAGCGAATTGATGTGCTCAAACTTGAAGACCGCTGGCAGGAAGGCAATCAGGTTACCGGGTTGCCCAAAGTCGCCCACCGTAAGAGCGGCGGAGGCAAAAAAGCCGCCCAGGATGAGAAAAAAGCAGAAGGCGCCGGCGAGGCCGCTTCTTCATAAACGGGGGATTGTATGTCCGACTACCTGGCTCAGCGAACCCGATGTATCGATGCAAGCGGAATCCGGAAAGTCTTTGCCCTGGCCGCATCCCTTAAGGATCCGGTCAATTTTTCCATCGGGCAGCCGGATTTTGACGTCCCGGAACCCATCAAACAGGCCGCCGTTCGAGCTATTGTAGAGGGACAAAATCAATATTCGCAGACGGCCGGGAACGAACGCCTTCTGGACAAAATCCGCGAAAAAGTCCGGACCGACACCAACTGGGAAGCGCCCCTCTGCATGGCCACCAGCGGAGTCAGCGGGGGGCTGCTGCTGGCGTTTATGTCCCTGATTAACCCAGGCGATGAGGTTCTTGTAACCGATCCTTATTTCGTGATGTACAAACACCTCGTCAGTCTGCTTGGAGGCCGCTGTGTCTTCGTGGACAGCTACCCCGATTTCAAACTCCCGGCAGAAAAAATGGCCGCGGCGATCACGGAAAAAACCAAACTGATTATTCTGAACTCACCGGCCAACCCGACCGGCTCGGTCTATACTGAACAGGAAGCCCGTGCGGTCGCCGAGCTGGCAAAAAAGCATGATTTGATCGTCATCAGTGATGAAATCTACGAGGATTTCTGCTACGACGGCTTGAATCCCTGCTTTGGCCGTTTTTACGAAAAGACCCTTCTGCTTAAGGGCTTCAGCAAGCGATCGGCCATGACCGGCTGGCGAATCGGATATGCCGCATGCAGTCCGGCCCTGGCGGCCCTCATGGAATCCATGAACATGATCCAGCAGTATACCTTTGTCTGCGCGCCGACCCCATTTCAGGTTGCGACCATTACCGCTCTGGAGTTTGATATCAGCGAGTATGTCGAGCAGTACCGCCGAAAACGCGACCGCATGGTGGAGGGACTCAAAGACTCCTACCAGGTTGTCAAACCCGGCGGGGCCTTCTATATGTTTGTCCAAAAACCCGAATGGGCTCAAAACGCCACGGAATTTGTCAAAATCGCGATTGAAAACAATATGCTGATCATCCCCGGAAATGTATTCAGCGAAAAGGATACCCATTTCCGAATCAGCTACGCGACAGCAGACGAAAAAATCGAGCAGGGGATTGAGATCCTTCGTAAGCTGGCCCGGAAGTAATTTTTCCATATTCTCGCACAAATCAGGCGTCTTCCGGGCTTTTCTTCTTGACAGGCAGGGGCAGGGCGATATATACCTTCGTGCATAGTATACCCAAACTATCTTCTATTAACAAGCGGCTAACAAAAACGAGGTTTACTGGCCATGAATCAAGCCCTTGAGATTGTCTATCAGGTCTGCGGCGGACTGGGCATCTTTCTGCTTGGAATGAAAAACATGTCTGAGGGCATGCAGGCCGTGGCCGGTGAACGGCTGCGAAAAATGATCGGAGCCGTCACCAATAACCGCTTGATGGCCTGCGGCGTCGGCACGCTGGTCACCATGATTATTCAGTCCAGTTCCGTGACCACAGTGATGGTCGTGGGCATGGTCAACGCAGGCATCATGACACTCTTGCAGGCCATCGGGGTCATCCTCGGCGCCAATATCGGAACCACCATCACCGGCTGGATCCTGGTCATCAAGATCGGCAAATACGGCTTGCCCATGCTCGGCATCTCTGCCTTTTTTTATCTGTTTTCAAAACGGGACACCCTCCGCTACCTGGCCATGTTTGTTATGGGTCTTGGCATGGTCTTCTTCGGGCTGGAACTGATGAAAGACGGCTTTGCGCCGATCAAAAACATGCCCGGGTTTGAGGATTTGTTCCACCGATTTCAGCCGGACAGTTATTGGGGGCTGTGGAAGTGTGTTCTTGTTGGCGCTGCATTGACAGCACTGGTCCAGTCCTCTTCGGCAACGCTGGGCATTACCATGGGGCTTGCGTTTACCGGCGCGATTGACTATGCCACCGCGGCCGCGCTGGTTCTCGGGGAGAATGTCGGCACGACGATTACGGCGCTGCTGGCCTCGCTGGGAGCCGGAACCAACGCGCGGCGGGCCGCCTACGCCCATACGATGTTTAACCTAATCGGGGTTTTCTGGATCACACTGATTTTCCCCTGGTATTCCAACCTGATCTCCTGGATCATCACCAAAACCCAGGTATCGCACATCTCTGCCATCGTGATTACGGATGAAAATGAAGCCTTGGTCCGCCGTTATGCTCAGCAATACGGAATTTCGGATCAATCCCTCTATCGACTGGATTCAGCGGGACAAAAAGTCAATTCCGAGGGCCGTCTGCTCGATCTGGAAAAACCCTACGTTCTGGCCAGGGACTTTGCGCAAGCCGTTGAGAATCATACCCTGACGGACCTGCCGCAGTATCATAAACAGCAGGTCCAGTACAATTACACCCAACCGGCCATCGCCATTACGCATTCCGGTTTCAACATCGCCAATACAATCTTTTTTATCCCCCTGGTCGGTCTGCTGGCTCGCTTCCTGACGTGGCTGGTTCCGGAGAAAAAGGTGCTCGAAAAACCGCGGCTGACCTACCTGAATGTCCGGATGCTCGATGCGCCGTCCATCGGGATCCAGCAGTCGTTCAAAGAAGTCATCATTATGGGGCAAACCGTCATCGGCATGCTGGCTAAGCTCAAAACCATGCTGTCCAATGAAGAACCGGATCCGCATCGGGTCGAGGAAATCTTCCAGAGCGAAAATGACCTCGATGTGATGCAGATGGAAATTGTGGAGTTCCTCGGCAACATCCTGTCCGGAAATATTCCTCATGATGTCGTCCAGGAAACCCGCCGGCAGATTCGTATCGCCGATGAATATGAATCCATCAGTGATTATATTGCCGCGATCATGAAACTCCGCCTCAAACTCCGTGACAGCCAGTTGCCGATCACCGGGGAAGGCGTTCGGGAGATCAACCAGCTTCATGATCGAGTCAGCGAGTACATCCGGCTTGTGCATACCACACTGGAGCAGGACCTGGGCACGCCGGAATTTTTCACCGAGGCGAAAGGCAAGGGAACGGATGTCACCCGGCACATGAAGGAATGCCGCTCGAAACACCTGGCCCGCGTGGGTGACGGCCTGGCCAGTCCCCTCA
>JAHDQI010000116.1 GCA_018433925.1 Phycisphaerae bacterium
ACTGCAGCGCCACCCAGGCGCCCCCCAGCACAACCAGCGTTCCGAACACCCGCCCGGCCCACACATAATGACGCTGGCTGCGTCCCGGCGCCAGCGGAGCGTAAAAATTATGCGTCAACAGACTGGCGCAGGTCAGCATATAACAGTCCACCGTGGACATCAGCGCCGCCATCAGACAGGCAATCATCAGCCCCACCAGGCCAATCTGAAAAGGGCCCAGCAGATCCAGCGTCGCATAGCCCCAGACCAGATCCGAATCCAGTACCCGGCCGCTGTAAAGCACGATAGCCGCCAGGGCAAATACCGCCCACAGAACGGTACAGAAACGTTTCAGAAAATTACCCATCACCACCCCGGCCCGATTGGAAAGCTCATCTTTGGCCGACCCGGCCAGCACCGCCCCATTCGGCTGAACCACCACGGTAATCGCCGCCATAAAAGACAGCGTGATTACATAATACCATGTGAAATCCGGCGTCTGCGGGGCACCAAATATCTGAAAATACGATTCCGGCAGTTTCTGATGAATCGTCCGAATCGCATCCAGGAAGCCGGATCCGCCATAAAGAGCGTTTATTTTTGCCCATCCGAACGGAATGAGGATTACTGAAAGCACAATAATAAACAGCCCTTGCAGCATATCCGTCAGAAAAGCTGCTTCCAGCCCTCCCACGACGGCATAGAGCAGCACCACCACGCAAACTCCCCAAATCAATACGTCCTTTGAAATGTGCGAAATGACGGCGGCCGGCCGTTTGTCTTCCAGGGTTGTAAGTCGGGCCGTCAGTTCTGCGCTGCGCTCGTCGGCGGGCATTTCCCATATTCGCTGACGTTCCAGGAGTTGTTCATAACTGAGTACCATTGGTTCTCTGCCCAGGGCCTGGCCGGCAATCTGTTCGGAATCATAGGCCGCCTGATAATCGGCCTTGTCCCTTTCGGTGTAGGACAAAGCCGTCTTCGGCGTAATCGCCAATATCGTCTTGGTCATGGCGCTGAATCCCAGCGCAATAAAAGCCGTCATCCCAATAGAGCCGATCAGTGAATAAACCGCGCCCATGCGGACCGAGTCAAACCGTTCCGTGAAATAATCGCCCAGCGTCAGCACCCGCATCCGGCGGGGCCAGTGAGTCACCAGCCAGTACAGCGGTGTGGCAAACAGGTACAGCATCGAGCTCCAGATGCCGGCAATCCCGTTATTGAAGGTCGTGGTCGTCACACCAACCGCATTATCAGCCGAGGTCGCCTGCCCGAACGAAGCAAAGGTCTGCACCAGTTTACCAAACCTCCGCCCGGCCAGGAAATAATCCTCCTGATTCCTGATCCGGCGAGAAGCCCACAGGCCAATGCCGATCATCACCGCGAAATACAAAAGAATGACAATAATATCTGCCGCGTGAAGACCGAACATTCAGTTTCCCTTTGCCGTCAATGTAAACACCATGCCCTTATCAGTATCAAATTCAACCACGTTCTCGTCCGTTGTTTTTGTTTTCACATCTCTTCCGCTCGTCTTCACATCCACCGGGCCATCGGTGCGAATACGGCATGTCCCGGCAAGCGTTGAACGAATGACCGCCTTTTGAAGCTGTCCCTTCTGCCAGCTCATATCCACTTCATATCCCCCGCGTCCACGCAGACCTTCCGCGCGACCGTTTGGCCAGGCATCGGGCAGCGCCGGAAGCAAATGCAGAAACCCCAGATGGCTCTGCAGGAGCATCTCGGCAATTCCCGATGTCCCGCCAAAATTTCCGTCAATCTGAAACGGCGGATGCGCATCCAGCAGATTCGGATAGGTATTGCCCGCCAGCGCATCAATCAGCAGTTTATGGGCATGATTGCCGTCGAAAAAACGCGCCCATAAATTGATCTTCCACGCCTTCGCCCAGCCGGTACCGCCGTCGCCGCGGCCGATCAGCGATTGCCGGGCGGCCTCAAACAACTTCGGATCAGACGGCGTAATATCCCACCCCGGGTAAATCCCCCACAAATGCGAGGGATGACGATGTGAATCACGCTGCTTGTCCTTGTCTTCAAGCCATTCCTGAAGCTGCCCGTATTGGCCAATCCGGTTGGGAGCAATCCGGGCTTTCATGTCACGAAGCTGTGTAGACAGATCGGCATCAAGCCCCAGAATCTCTGCCGCTCGTGCGGTAGAATCAAATAAGCTCCGGATGATTTGGTGGTCCATCGTTGGCCCGGCCACCAACCCGCCGTGTTCCGGCGAGTTGGAAGGCGTACTGATCAGCCAACCCGTCTTCGGATCTTCGACCAGAAAATCCACAAAGAAAAGAGAGGCCTCTTTCAGAATCGGATAAGCACGCTGCCGAAGAAACTGCGTATCGCCTGTAAACAAATAGCGCTCCCACAGATGCAGGCTAAGCCACGCCCCGCCGGTCACCCAGATGCCGTGATTCGAAGCGTTGATCGGAGCCGTTCCCCGCCACAGGTCCGTATTATGATGCAGCACCCAGCCGCGGGCCCCGTAATGTGCCTGTGCCGTCTTCTGCCCGGTGAGGGCACAGTCTCCAATCAGATCAAACAGCGGTTGATGACATTCCGACAGGTTGCATACTTCCGCGGGCCAGTAGTTCATCTCCGTATTGATATTGACGGTGTATTTACTCTCCCACGGCGGCTTCAGAGAATCGTTCCAAAGGCCCTGCAGATTGGCCGGCTGACAGCCCGGCCGTGAACTGGCGATCAGAAGATACCGGCCAAACTGAAAATACAGCGCCGTCAGCGACGGATCATGGGCGTCGGCCGCTTGTTTCAATCTCTGGTCCGTCGGCAGATCGGCCGCCTCGCTGCGGCCCAGATTCAGACGCACCCGGCCGAACAGCTCTTGATAATCCCCGGTATGCCGCCCCAGAAGGACCTCAAACGATTTTCCGTCAACCGCCTGCATCGTTTTATCACACCGCACCTTCGGGTTGCCGCTGATATCTTTGAAATTCACAAAACTGCTTGCACCCGTAAAAATCAATGTTGTCGAATCCGCGTTTGTAACTGAAATCCCATGCTCGCTTGCCGTAACCATCCCCCCCTTGGCTGTAATTTTCAAACGAGCTTCAAATGTCATTTCTCCCTTATGAACACGGCCGGTCAAGGCAATCTGATCGTTGTCTATCAACCCGATTCGAATCGCGTCATGCGGGCTGCTCAGTCCGGCCGTAAAACTGATCTTCCCCGGTTCGTCGGCAGAAATATGCCCAATGATCGCCTGATCCGGTGCGCTGCTGAAATACGTCCGTTCAAAGGTTACCTCTCCAATCCGATAGGTCACCCCGGCAACCGCCCTATCCAGGTCCAGCGTGCGTTTGTAATCCGAAACCGTTTCATGCCCGGTAAATTCCAGATGCAGGTCCCCGAACGGCTGATAGGCCTTCTGCCGGAGCGGCACGCTCATGAATTCCCGCATGGCAAGATCCTCGGCCTCCTTCTGCTTGCCCTCCTCCAGCAGTTGGCGAATCTGGGGCAGATACTCAACCGCCCCTTCATGATGATATTCATGCGGCTCGCCGTTCCAGATCGTGTCCTCGTTAAACTGCAGCCGTTCCTGCATGATCCCGCCAAAGACCATGGCCCCCAGCCGGCCGTTGCCGATCGGCAAGGCCTCGGTCCATTCCGAAGCGGGCTGTTGATACCATAACACCAGTTCATCAGCCGCCGCCGATCCGCTCAGCAAAACCAAAAATCCGAACTGAATAAATAAATGTTTCATAATTTTAAAGGATCCCACTCATCTCCCCCTGCCAGCACGTCCGCACAGGTAATCTTCTCCGCTTCTTCTTTGCTTAATTGTCGAGACCACGGAACCCGCGCCTCCGGATTGGCTCCGGGCCCGCGGCTGTTGTACTCGGCATAACGTGACGTCTGCTCGCGATGCGGCTTGCCCCAGTTGTGCCAGCCGGCCGGCTTGATCACATCATCCATCTCGGTATTCAAAAAAATCACGGCTGCATGATCCCGCCACGGCCTGCCCAGGAATGTCTTCTTGCCGGGCGGCTCGCCTGTAATCCGGCAATTGGAAAACACATACCCATAGTTCTGCTCGGCCGGTGTTGAGGCGGCGGTTATATAGCTGCCGTCCAGACAATGGATGTGACATCGCTCAAAAAACGCCATCCCGCCGCCGAAGATAAAATCGCAGTGCCCTTCAATGTAACAGTTTTCATAATAATGCCGACCTTTATTGTCCAAGATCGTATCCTGCCAGCCCAGAAAACGGCATTGGCGAAAGACACAGCGGTCCCCCACTACCGTAATCGCCAGGGCCTGCCCCACATCTCCGGCCGTGTTCTCAAAGGTGATATTTTCCGCGATAAAATCATCGGCCTCAATCGTCACCGACGGCGTGCGGAACGTACCGATCTCACGGCCGGTTTCATCCTTTATGCGGGCATACAAATCAAACGTCAAAACCGTCCGTTCCGCCTCCTCGCCCTCGAATCGAAGAAACCGTTTTGATTGCGGCACAACAATTCGCTCTTTATACGTTCCCGGCCGAATGGAAATGACGATGGGTTCCGTGTTTCCTGACGGTACCGAATCCACCGCCGCCTGAACGGAGGAAAAATCCCCGGATCCGTCAGAACTGACAACAATCTCCCTGGCCAGCATCTTTCGCAGCCAGGCAAGCATCTTCATCTTATAATCCGGGTTATATTGTTCCCATTCACTGATTCGATGCCCGGCCCCTTCAATCGTCACCAGTTCGCATGAGATATGGTTTTTCTTCAGGGCCGCCTGTAAATCAATCGATTGCTGATACGGCACACTCTGGTCTTCGGTCCCGTGAACCAGCAAAAACGGCGGCAGACCCGGCCGCACATCCCATACCGGAGAAATCTGTCGCAGAATCGCCCGCGTTGGCTCCGTCAATTCCTTCGACAGGCCGGTCAGATTCTGCATCGACTGGCTCACCCCCCCCCGCCGCTCATTGTCGGCCTCCATGTCAATTGGGGCCGCATAGCCCACCACCGCCTGCACCTGCGTATCCTCTTTTGCCCAGATTGCCGCTGAACACGCCAAGTGCCCTCCCGCAGAATACCCAATCAATGCAATCCGTTCCGGATCGCCTTTGTACTTTTTCGCGTATTTTTTGACCCACCGAATCGCCGTTTGCACATCTTCCAGGCAGGCAGGCCAGTGATGCTTCGGCGCCAGCCGGTAATCGATTGAAAACCAGGTAAACTTTGCCTCCGAAAGCGGATCCAAAATCTCACTTTGATTCTGACTCTTATCCCCGCTGCTCCAGCCGCCCCCGTGCACAAAAATCGCCACCGGGAACGGCCCGGCCCCCTCCGGCACAAACGCATCCAGCAACAGGGCCTGTCCCCCTGCCGCTCCGTATTCGATATCCGTGTAAAGTCCGGCTTTCTGCTCAGCGCCGAACACAGGAAAGACAACCGAAAGAATAAAAAAAGATATCAACAGAACCTGTAATGGCTTCTGCCGAGTACGTCTCTGTTTTGAAATCTCTTTTCCTATATTTCGCATAACTCCCATTTCACCAACCTTGCCGTTTTCACCTTCTATGTCCCCCGGAAATGTTGCGCATATTCGATGTTGAAGTATAGCCGAAAGGTCTTTTCAAAACCAGAGCTAACCACTCTTATTGGAAGGATTTGCGCAATTTCAGTTTTTCTTTTGCATAAAAAAGAGTTTTTAGGCCTGCCGAAATTAAACCATCAGATCACTGAAAAAAACACGCTTTGTCGTATTGCATTGTAACAATAATCAGGCCCCAGAAAAAAACGGCCGCGATGACGCACAATCACTCGGCCGTTTGCACACAAAACTCATTTCTCACTCGGCTAAATACTCCTGAAACCGAATATTATCTGTAGGGAAGCTCCCCCCAAATCTTTCGGCAAACTCCTTTCTATTGTCCGCCGATCAGCTTGAATACCGTAAAGTAGTATTCCGGATACCACACCTGATCCGCACTGAATCGATCCCAGATATTGTGACGAAAGACATCCTGATCGTTACAGTTGCTCACATGGGCATCGGCATATAGCGCATTGACCGAATACCGATTGGATTCACGAAAAGCAGGATCCGCAGTAAGGGGGTCCCGGGCCTGCATTCGCTGGTGACTCAGATTGGGCCTGCCATGCAGAACATCCGTAGCGTATGGCAGCGAGGGATGGAGATCAGTAAACTTTTTAGGTGAATTGCCCGGCGCTCCGATTGAAGTATCAATCATCGGATTTCTCGGCAGCGGATAATAAGTATATCCAATCCGTACCCACTGATTTCTGCCTGCGTCTGCATTCGAATCCTGAGGAAGCGTCCCCCACGGGCCCGGCTTTATATACGATTCATATTTGTACTGATCCATGTTATTGCCCGGACAATAAAAAATTTCCGGCATATCCATAAAATCCGCCTCATACAATTTGGCCCACCGCATCGGAACATATTGTCCATTACCAAGATCGAACCGCTCATCGGATCGGTATACCGCATAGCCGTGATCATCGCTTTCTTTCCCATATTTATCTATCGCGTCAGGCAGGTATTCGTATGTTTGTGAATAGGTCCGCATAGCAATCCCCGTCTGGCGCAATCGGGCCGCACAAAGGGTGCGTTTTGCAATATCTTTTGCCAGTTTCAAACCCGGCAGGAGAATCGAAAGAAGAAGTGCGATTATCGCGATGACCACCAGCAATTCGATCAGCGTAAAACCTTTCCGTTTCATAGAAACACCTCACTTAACTGGTTTTCTCAGTATTTTCCCCCATTTCCCAATAGGAGCTATTAACTACTCGGACAGATTCATTTCCGAATCATTATTTATTCTCTATTTTCGAGTTTTTTCGTGTTCCTTACAAGGCAATATCGCGCTTAAAAAAAAACGATTTCGCGCAAAGTTTTATATATAAAGGAGATATCAATAATTGCAAAGAAATCGGACATCATAACACCTTAATATATAAATCCATTCCCGATATCAAGTTACCTATATCTATAATGCACAAAATTCTCATCACTTGAAGCCAGTTCTCTTTTTCAGGATTTATGAATACAAAATAACCACTAAGGTGTCCTTGACGCAAAACCGATACATAGATAGGATTATCTCTGCGCGGCGCAGTATAGGCCTGGCCCGCATAAATAAACATTTGACCAAGATTTGTTGAATGAAACAAAAAGTCAAAGTCGCCTTTGCTCATAACATCATCAGCCATAATACTCAGGGCATTATGGCCGGCATTACCGAATACATTCGCGACAAAGGAGACTGGCAGCTTATCATTTGGGCGGACACTTCTCTGGAATCTCTTGATTTTTTGAAAAAACGCGGCTGCCAGGGGGCATTTGCCAATATCCAAACCTCCACCAAGGCCCAGCAACTTACGGGCCTCGGGATGCCGGTTATCGCCTTTAACACCCTCCAAAACATGCTGGATCTGCCTTATATCAGTGCCGATCCGCAACAGGTGGCCCGGGTAGCCTACGACTACTTCAAAAGAAAAAAATTTGAAAACTTCGGCTTTTTTGGCCTTACCGAGGCCCGATGGTCCATCGAGCGCATGGAACATTTTTCAAAATGCGTCCGGGAAGACGGCGGCACGCTCCACCTCTATGAAGGCGGTCAAACTCCCATCAAAAACGAGGCCATGCCCCTGGCTAAGGCATGGATCAACATGATTTTGCATAAAGGACAACAGGAACTTTTAAGCTGGCTTCGCAATCTGCCCAAACCCATCGCCGTTCTCGTCAGCAATGACATCCTCGCCTGCCACTTGAGCAACGTGGCCGGTGAAGCGGGCCTGAGTATTCCCGATCAAATCGCCATCCTCGGCATCAATAACGACCAGGCCCTGTGCAATCTCTGCGATCCGCCATTGTCCAGCATCGCCTTCAATCTCAAAAAGGCCGGCTATGACGCAGCCCATCTCCTCGACAAGATTATCTCAGGCAGTCAAGCCATGCAGGGACAGTGGATCCGCATCCAGACCGCAGGCGTAAAAGAACGCGGCTCCACCGAGATGTACGCAATCGACGATGATGATATCATCCGGGCCCTGAAATATATACGCAAAAACAGCGGCCAGCCCCTTCAGGTCGAGGATATCGCCGATCAAATCTGCATCAGCAAACGCACCCTTCAGATGAAGTTTCAAAAAGCTCTCGGCACATCCATCCATGAGGAAATCATCAAGGCCCATGTCGAAGTCGCCAAAACCCTCCTGATCGAAACCAACCTGTCCATCGAAGACATCGCCCTGCGATCCGGCTTCCATTATTCCTCGAACATGCGAAGGGCCTTTCTCGATGCCACCGGCATGCTTCCCCATAAATACCGCCAGGCCCATCGCGCTCATTAAAACGCGTCTTTCGCGGCATCGAAAACGGTCTTTAAAACCATACTAATTCATAATATACCGCTTTTTTCTTGACAGCGGACAGGTCCATATACTATTTTCAATCGCATCGATTTACGGAAAATCGGACTTTCATCGGACTGGCAGAGAAAAACGAAGACAGCCATGGAAGTCAATTCAGGAGGTTTCGCAATGATCGAATCAAAAATCGAGAAGGAAACCGCCCCGCAGGTCGTGCTTGGACACCACATGACCATCCTGATCGCCGAGGACGATCGCGGCCACTATCTGCTGACAAAAAACTACCTGCATGAGGTCGGAATCCGCAACAAGATTCTCTGGTTTGAAGACGGCCAGGCCATCCTCGATTTTTTAAACAGCGAGCATTTTCAGAGGGAAGGACAGAGGTATATCCTGCTGCTGGACATTCGAATGCCCAAAGCAGACGGGATGGAAGTGCTTGAAAAGATTAAGCAAAATTCCGCGTTTGATAATATTTTCGTGATTATGCTGACCACCAGCGAGGACCAGGAACAGGCCCGCCGCTGCTATACACTGGGATGCGACGCTCACATTATCAAACCTCCGGGCCCGGTTCTTCTGCGGGCAATGCAGCGGGCCTGCCGCTGATTCCGTAATTGTTGTTGTATGCCTATGCCCCGTTTAGGGAGTGCCGCTTGGCTCAAACTCGATTTGCCCCTTCATGAATTCAATCAGCGGATTTTCGGTGCCCAGCAGCAATCGCGTTCCCCCGCCGCCCAGAGATGTCTCATACAGTTCCAGCGTCTTCCAGAAACGGTAAAATTCCGGGTCCCGGCCAAAGGACTCGGCATAAATCCGCGCGGCCTTCGCATCAGCGACACCTTCGATCTCCCGTGCCGTCCTGTATGCTTCTGACAGAATGGTGCGAACCTCGCGCTCCTTGTCCCCCATGATTTTTTCATATTCGCCTTCTCCCTCGGAGGTATATTTTTTGGCGATTCGAAGCCGCTCCTCAATCATCCGATCCTCGACCTTATCCTTGACTTCCTGTACATACGTCAGCCCTTTAATCAGCACCCCTTTTTCGTGAATTCCTATCCCGTATTCTTCACACGCATGAAGGGCCACTTCCGTAATTTCCCGCACAATCGCCAGCCGGCCTTCGAGGATATGGCCCACTTCAGTCGTCTCCCGCAATTCCGGTTCAGCCACTTCCATTTTTCGGTTGTCGGTACGGACGATCTCAATCAGGTCTCGCTTGGTAATCGCGTTGCGAGTCGAGGAGTCGATGATATCATCCAGTCGGGCCTGGGCCTGCTCTTCACTATTGACCGAACGGAGAAACTGCAGGGGATCTTCAATATACCAGCGGGCCGTGGAATCCACCCAGATGTACTTCTTGTCTTTGGTCGGTATCTGCTCCGGGTAGCCGTTCCAGCGAAGCAGACGGCGTTCAAATCGGCGGACCTGCTGAATAAACGGAATCTTAAACCGCAGCCCGGCATCCATAGATACGGCAATGCCTTCCCGTTCATACTTCTCTTTCAACCGTATCTGCACCTCTTCAGCACGCCGCCCCTCTATCGGATTGATGATAATCTTAACTGGTTTTCCGAACTGGGTCACAACGGCCTGCTGCGTCTGGTCAACAACGTAAACAGAAAACACCAGAATAAGAATCACCAAGGTTGCACTTAGTCCTACGAAAAAGCGGCCAGGCCGGAATTGACCGGGCTTGTTATATTGATAGTCCATCTCTTCCATTGGATCACCTTACATCTCTTTATCCAAATCCAGTTTCAGCAAAATTCCGCCCTCGGCGCCGCCCTGCTCCAGAATCCATTTCTCAGGAATCTCCGGCAGCACTTTGCTCATCGTCTCTATGTACAGACGTCGGCGCGTAATCTCCGGGGCCTTTTGGTATTCCACCAGAACTTTGGCAAATTTGGCTACATCGCCTTCGGCCTGGTTGACTCGTTCTGCCGCGTAACCTTTGGCGGTCTCGATCACACGTTTGGCTTCACCTATCGTCTTTGGGATCACTTCATTGTACAGCTTCATCGCCTCATTAATGCGCTGTTCCTTTTGCTGCTGCGACTTATTGACTTCATTAAAAGCCGGGCGCACACGCAGCGGAGGATTCGACGACTGCATCTTAACCGTCACGATATGAATGCCTGTTTCGTACTCATCCAGCAGTTCCTGCAGCAAATCCTTTCCGTTGTTTTCATACTCAATTCGCCCAATGGTAATGGCCTCATCCACGCTCCCGTTGCCGATCAGTTGGCGCATCACAGACTGGCTGGCGTCTCGAATTGTATAGCGGGGATCCCGCACGTTAAACAGATATTGCCGGGGTTCCTTGATTTTGTACTGTACGATCCATTCCACATCGACAATATTTAAATCACCGGTCAGCATAATATATTCGCCGCGCAGAATGTCCTGAACCCGGGAGCGCAAACTGCTGCTGCTTTGCCCAAATGTCCCCTCCCCGCTCTCACGAATCAGTGTCTTCAGGTCGTCCTGCGGCACCTGGCCCCGATCCAGTTCCTCAATACCCAGATATCGCGAATCCACCCCCGCCTGCATGGTGCGAAAACCAAATTCCTCTTTCTGATTGCGTGTTACCGGAACCTCCGTGGCCGTCTCAATCCAAAAGGGAAACAGGAGATGGATTCCCGGCCCGGTTGTACGGTGATATTTGCCGAATCGCTTCACCACGCCCGCCGAGTCCGTATCAATCGTGTAAATCGCCGTCTTGGCGCCTAACAAAATAAAGACCAAAAATATCGCTAATTGTAGCCACCTCCACACAGCCGTCGCGGAAACCTTAGGTATCGCAGGCCTGGGCACTCGATAAACCGGTACACGTGCCATCAACTATCCTTTCATCTAAACTTGACCCTAAACGGCAAGTCTTCTATTAAAGAAAGCATTAAATCCGCATGCTGTTTCATCCTTTTCCCTGATACATAGGTCGGCCAACCGTCCGATAATCTATAATATTTTTTATAATTCTATATTATAAAGAGACTTACAGTGCCTTCAAAAAAACCGTTTTCGTTGGGAAATTTTTTTGACTGTTTACTTCACCCAAAAGCTCGCCAGACACTGCCTGCGGACGTTTTTTATCGGTCCCGTCCGATAAAACGACTCGTTTGCATGGATTATCCCTCACTTGCCTGATCCGTTTTTTAATGTATGTTTTATAGAGCTTGATGTAATGCAACAGGAACTGCTTTCTGTATGGGGGATGTACCATGAAGACACAACGAACCATTCGTATAGGCCTGCTGGTGCTCTGTTGGCCGTAATGCTCTCATCCGCTTTAGTCTGCCGGGCGGATGAGGTGTACACAGGCGGCGTCACCGTTGACATTGACTATGAAATCCTCGGTTATCTCTGGATCGAAGAAGCCACGGTCAACCTGTATCCCGGTGCACACATCGTAAACGATTATTACATGGGCGATGTCTTTGCCGCCTCCGGCGCGGTACTGAACATCCACGGCGGACAAATTGACAGTATGTTGATTATCACCACCGCCATGAATGAATTACCCGATGCGATGGTCACTGTGTATGGAACTGAGTTCGCCGTTGACGGAGTCCCTGTAGACCCCGAGACGGCCGAACTGTTTCTGACAAACCAGATCCTTTCCGGACGTTATGAAGACGGTTCAGAGTTTGCATTCCGGGTGGATTGCTATTACGAAACGGCCTTCTTTCTGACGCTTCGGCTCAACTGGGTCGATGCGGGGCCCCCTGAACCCGATCCTGAACCTGATATCCGGGTCTCGCTGCCTGAAGTGAACTTCGGGCAGGTGGAGGTGGATGCGTTCCGGGAAATCCTTGTGACGGCCTCCAACGCGGGCACAGCGCCTTTGACCATCTATTCCCTGGCGCTGGAACAAGAACCTGCGCTCCAGTTTTACACCACGGCCCTTGCTCAGTTTCCCTTGAGTCTGGATCCCAACCAGACGGCTGAAATCGGCTTGCTGTTCGCTCCCGCAATTGAAGGGCAGACGGCCGGCACGCTGGTACTGCTCAGCGATGATCCTGATGAAGAAAGACTGGAAATTGCCCTCGCCGGAGAGGGCTTCATTCGGCTGACTCCCACAGAGCAAATCGCCGTAATTCTTGAATTCGTTCAGGAATCCATTGACAATGGAACTCTCCAAGGCGTCTGCAGAGGTCCTTTTGCCGCCTGGAACCTGCAGGCCCTGCGGCACACACTCTGGACAGCCCAATATCTGATCGGTCGGGATCAATACAAGGGAGCCGCTCAAATGCTGAAGCTTGTTCAGATGAAAACCGACAGCCGCTGGAAACCCGGCGACTGGGCAACCGGCCCCGCAACGGCCGAATTAAATGAAAAAGTATCGGCTTTAATTGAGGACCTGAAAACTCAATAACCGATACCGAAAAGAATACTTCCCGTGTGCGTGACAATACCGGTCGCGAGGGGCGTGCCCTCGCGACCACTTTTTTTAATCCTGACACGAGAGCAATCCGCACCATACCCAGTTCTCGGCAAAAACCGCGAAATCCGCCAGGTCCACAATACAATCCCCGTTCAAATCCGCCGGATTCTTAAAAAGACAGGGATCGGCATTCAGCGGATCGCCATTCGGCCCATCCTGATAGAAGGCCTCAATCCAGCTTTCCGATAACGGAACATTATAAATCCTCAGTTCATCGATCCGGCCGATAAACAACGGATCATACAGCCATTGAGACCGGCCAAGCCAGTTATTCCGATCATCCAAGTTGGATAATTTCCCATTCAGCGGCTTTTCATCAGCCATCTGTCCGTTGACATACATCCGCATCAGGTTCTCTTCACTGCTCCAGGTCACCGCCGCGCACACTTCCTGATTTAAAGGAGGTGGTTGTGTATGCAAAAATTGAACAGCGCCGGAAAACCTGCTTTCAAAACGCATTTTTGCACTTGGGCCGGATTCGTGACGAGGAGTCAGCATCAAATAATTGCCACCGCCCAACGCAGACTGCCCTTCCAGGCCTTCTCCATTGATCCCAAAATCAAATACACGTTGCCCCGGCGGACCGGCTAAATGCTCCGAAGCAAACCAGACCATCAGCGTCATATTATTCCCAAGGCTGGAAATCAACCCATTAGGCAAATCCACAAAATGCGCATTCGGATCTCCGGAGATATTATTGGTATTGTCTCCATCGAAACCGGCAAAAACGAGTGCATCATTTTCAAATATGATATTAGGGACATTGGGGTCCACAATTATCCCATTCGCATCTCCGATGGAATCCTCTGCGCTGCCGCTGAAACTGTATCGATGTACAATGATCTCAGAGGAAACATACAGCGAGCCGGCAGACAATATGTATTCTTCCATCGTATCCAGTTCTATTCTAAAAGAATAGGCCCCCTCTTCCGCTTCTCCGGCATCATGGATCGTCAATGTTGAAGAAATCTCTACTAAACCGGCTTCCGTTTCTGCTGAATATTTGATCTCATCAATCCAGATCGGCACTCCATTTTTCATCCATTCAAACTGCACAATCGGCCGGCCGGCCAAAACCTGAACGGAAAATTCCACGAACGGGCTGATCGGCATGGCGTGAGTAACCGGATCCGGCAAAATATACCGATCTTCCGACCCGGTAAACAAAACTGTTTCGGGAATCCCTTGAAACGACCAGACATCACCCTTCACCCAGGTATAGGAATTCCAATACGGCTCATTGGTATCAGGATTGATATAACTCCAATTTGGCTCAATGACTCGGCTGTCCACACGCCAGAAATACTCTGTATCAACAGCCACCGGATTAAACAGGAGCATTCCATTCGGGTCCGTCTCAGAAGCCGGTAAAATTTCTATGCCCTCCAAAAGCATCGGCTGATTAGGCAAATTGGGTTCGTTTACAATCTCCGGGTTTGTATCCAGATATACCCGGTATCGATCTATAATATCCGGATGGCTCCAGCGCAAATTCGTCTGATAAGCAATATGGACCGCCCCATCAGCCGGTGCCAGCAATTCAGCTTTTTGGGGTAAATATACCCCGTGTTCCCTTAGGTAATCGATTTCCAACTGGCTTAGGACATGATCAAAAAACACCAGTTCGTCCAGTCGTCCGTTCAAAAAATATCCTTCTTTTCCCTGCACTGAGGCCAGATACATCGGAAGGGGTTCTCTGGCAACAGCAGGGGTATAGACATCTGCATCTTCGGCCCAGCCGTCATCTACGTAAATCCTGTATTCCCCTGTAGTTCCATCTCTTGTGCAGCAGATAAAATGCCACTGGCCGTCATTGATAGGCGTTTGGGATCGTATGGCTGTCTCATCCTCACAGACCGCTCCTATGCCGAAAGCCGCTTTGTCGCCATCCTGAAGGCAAATACCCCAGTCTCCCTGGTTGACACATTCGGTTTCCCCGGCGTTTACCAGTCCTTTGCCATCCCAGAATTTATCATAGAGATGTGTATAGGAATCTGTAGTATTGATCCAAAAAGCAATGCTGAAATCATTTTCAACAAATGAGAGAGTCACGGCCGTATCATCAATCCCATCAAAATAAGCCGCAAAACCGCTGTAGCCGGGTAGAAAATTGGGTTCGTTCTGGGCAATAAAATCTTTCTGGACATCGCCAAGAGCGTCACGGAAATCACCCTCAAACGGGTAATAAGCGATCATTTTCGCCTGAATATGACTCATTCCCGCTGTCAGAGCGATAAAAAAAACAAGATATCGTATGGCTATAATAACAATCAACCCCCTTGCTGTATTGTTACGGTTTCTCCTTTACCCATTCTCCTTCAATCCCTTATCGAGAGTATCTCCCCAAAACGAGGCATTATCTTTTATATCAATATGCGGAAAAAAAGTCAATTTATCTTTTGTATTAGAAAATGTGGATATGATTTATTTTGTATTATACGGACCTTGTAAATAGAAATTGACGGATATACAGACTCCAATCCGTCAATTTCTGATGCTCCTGTTTCCTGCCGCCTTACAAGTAGCAAATCCGAAGATTCGCAGCAACCCTTTATCCGCCAGTTTGCAACATTCCTTATAGGACACACTGGCCCGCCATTCTGTATGCCGTCACGAAGGGAGCAAAAGTTGATAAGAAAATAAAAAAATATTTTTTCACGTTTTTTTCATTTCGACTATCAACCAAAGGGCTGTTTCTGACGACTTGTAAGTGAATCGAGCATGGCCAGGGAGGTTAGCCGCCGGAATACCGGGCGAGGGTAATCGGTATTCACATCTTTTTTAATTCACGATTCAAGGATTATTCAAAGCCAAAATGTATCTATTTACTCAGGAGTCGTCATGTACAAAAAACCTATTGTTCTTGTCTTTTTAGCATTGCTCCAGACGGGCCGGGGCGATGTATCTCTTCGGGTAGCTGATCCGAACACGTTGCTGCCGCTTCCGAATTACGAAATCGTTGTGGGCAGCCCGGTAACACTGATTATTCATTCCGACGCCAATGAGCCGTGGAGAGGCGGCCTGTTTATCCGGGATCTGGATAGAAACCTGGGTGAATTAACAGGACGCGGTGACCCAAATGGAAGACACCACTCCGGAAACTGCCTGCCGGAAGCGGGCGATTTCAGGCGGGTATGGCATTGGGAAGATTCCCGAATTGAGGGCTTTGACCTATATACAGATGACTTGCTTGCCGCTCCCGGGGACTGGTTTGTGGTGGACTATCAGCCGATAGAACCGGGGCTCTGTACCATTGAATTTTATGACTATACGCAACCGGACCCCAATTGCTGGATACAGCCATTTAGTACAATTCAACTCGAAAATACCCCCTCACGCGACTTTACGGGTAATGGGCTGGTCAACCTCGAAGATTACGCTCATCTGGCCCGTTACTGGCTGGATGAAGACTGCGCCGATCCAGATTGGTGCGCGCAGACGGATTTGGACCGCGACGGCTTAGTCGCCCTGACAGACCTGCTGATGTTCTCGGAATACTGGCTGTGGGGCGCTGCCGGCTGGAAGCCCGCGCCCCCACCGACAGATCCAAATGTCATCTACGCCATCACCGACGCCCAAGGCCTTCAGGAAATTGATCTGGCTGTCGGTGAAAGCGTAACCTTATACATGCAGAAAACAACATTTGAAAAAGATGTATTCTTTTTCCACCTTGAAGCTGTTATCTCAGACACTTCACTCGGCTGGATCGACAACACGGTGTATGACGCAAATGATCCGCCGGGACCGGGAACCGCTCGCATTCTGACCAGCCCGCGGCTGACCAATTTTGACTACTGGGGACCCGGCATTTATCAGCCGGAAGGCATTCAGTTCTCCGCCCTCAACTTTATGGCGCCGATGCAGGATGGGCAATTGACCAGTTTTGTGTACACGGCCACGGCGCCGGGACAGGTCACCCTGTCTCTAAAAGACTACGGCCAGATTCACTGCCTGCGCCAGACCATGCTGATCCACCAGGTCGCCCCGATGCAGAGCATGTCCATGGACACTGGATTCCGAATGATGAGCATGTCGTCGGCATTGGAAAGCGAGTCGATGGAAACGGACTCAGGGCTGACCCCAGAAGATACGGTCGAGTTTCTCGAGACCCTCTGGGAACAAGAACCCGAACTCCGAGAAAGTATCAGCCGTGAAGACTGGGACGCCTTTCTCAAAAGCTTTGAAGAATCTGAACAATAACCGGATAAGGATGACTTTTTAGTCTAACGGAGGTTTGCTTATGAAACGTTATGCAGTTGCAGGTTTGTTAATGGGATGGATTTGCCTTGCTATTGCGGCGTCTGCAGAGACCCTGCTCAGTAAGGCCCAGACAGAGACCCTGCTTCGGGATCTGACTGAAACACCCCGTGAGCAGTGGATTCCCGCGGGAACACTGATCGCACGCCACCTCGAGTATCGAAGCGCCGATGATTATTTCGCGCAGTCCACCGAAACGGTCTCCTTTGACGGCAACCGGTTTCGGTGGGAAATCATAATGGACGAAGAAGAGGTCGGCCGCGACACAACCTCAATAAATGACAACCTGAAATCACGCGGCATCCCGGATAAAGCCGTCAACCAAAGACGCCTGTTTTGCTGGGACGGACAGCAGTATACCCGCTATTATCCCGGTGCCGGATTTGCCATCGTCTCGGGCCAGAACGATTCGCTCCCGTTCGAACAGCCCGGGCCGTTGTCAGCCGCCATCATACCCTGGGGCAACGGGGACTTTGAACGGACTGAACTGCTTGACCAAAATGCCCAGGCCTCCGAAATCCTGCACGAAGGACAGCCCTGTATCCGGATTCAATTCCTCAATAAGAAGGTCACACCGGCCCTGGAGAACACCCTGATTCTCGATCCTCAAAAAAACCATGCCGTTCTGTCGTTCACCATGGAAAATGAAGCCGCCCGGATGGTAAATACCTACAGCGGCCACACCCTGCACGGGGACTGCTGGATACCGACAATGATCCGCAGCGAACGGCTCATAAAAACAAGCGGAACAACGGAACTGATTTCGTATGAAGACTGGAAGTTTATACAGATCAGCACGGAAATCCCGGAAGATTCTCGTTTTCGAATCCGTCTTAAAAACGGAACCCTTGTCGAATCACACCAGCCCGGCGGCCGGAAATCATTTCTCTATCACGCCAGCGATCTGACAAACGTCTCGGATCTCCTCGAAGAAAAAAAGGCCATCGGAAGCTCTGTTGAGGACCTGTCCCAAAACTGCGCTACCGCCGCGGTTCGCCACCTGGTCAAACGCTTTTCCCGTGTCATTCAGAAAGACAAACTCGCTGCTCTTGCGTCATCGGAATCGGGACTGACCACCCTTTATGACCTCAAACAAAACCTCGAAGAAGCAGGACTCTATTGCATGGCCGTGCAAACAGATATCAACGCGCTCAAAACACTGCCGGCCGACTGTGCGGCCATTGTTCACCTGCCGGGCTTTCGCCACTACCTCATCCTTGACCAAATAGACCGGGACTCCGTCTGGACGATTGACCTGAACAGCCGGCGATTTTACTGGAAGCAGGATTTGGCCGACTTCGTGCGGGACTGGGGGGAAGGCATCGCCCTGCTTGTATCGGACCAGCCAACCAAACTGCCGATACAGATGCAAACCCTCAATCCCCAACTCCTCCATCATATCCAGGGTGGGGATTACGGCACTTACTCATGCAGTGAACTGATTCAATATCCAACTCAACAGACCTGCCCACAGCCGGTTGGAGGATTCCTCTGCGGCGGGGCGCACTATATTTTCTTTGAACGCTGGGGCTGCCGGGAAGATGAACAGGGAGGCACCTGTATCGGCACGGGAATGAGCGGATATATGATATCCAATTGCATTAACGACCCGTATCACCAGGGCTGGTGCTCAACAACAAATGATCGCATCGTGCTCATGCGTGCCTGCAAATAATACCGGCCCGGCTTTCGGCTCTTGACTTTGGAGCGTCGGCCCGATAGACTGGCAATATGAAACACAGGAAAGCGTTCACCCTGGTTGAATTGCTCGTTGTCCTTGCCGTGCTGGCACTGCTGCTGGCGCTGGTCCTGCCGAGTCTGCAATCCGGCCGGCAGTCGGGCATCACAATCCTTTGTGCCAACAACCTCAGGCAGTTGAACCTGATTAGCGCGATTTACTGCGATCAGAACCTGTCTTTTCCGCAGGGTTTTTGTATGCTCAATCATTGCATTCAGACACCGCCGCATGGCGGATTTCCCGGCGATCATTCCAATGACTGGAGAGGGTGGTGGTGGTTTCATTATCTGGAGATTGAAGACCTTACCAGTGACGGAATTCTCTGGTGTCCGGCCCGAAAGAAAACAAGCTCTGTCATCTCGGATAACATTCTGTGCAGCAACTACGGAATCAATTATTCTATCGCCAAATCGGCATCTGTTGATCATATAGAAGAATTTTGGGGACTCCCCCTGCGGAAAGATCAGCTTCGCCGGCCGTCTCAAACCCTGCTTTATATGGACTCCGGCTACGCCCTGATCAGTTGGAAAGCTGCCGCCGCGGACATAGATAATCTATTCGACAACCCGTCCCGTCAGTCCTCTTTCTATCTGCCCGGCCTGGATATCAATCGGGACCGATCCATTCACCCGGACCAGCAGGCCGATGCGGTCAAGGGGCGACACCCCCGCCAAAGCGTCACGGTCGGACTGGCCGACGGCCATGTTCGCAGACAACCCGCTGAGGACTTATTTGTTGAATCAAATGAACAATCCGTCATAACGGCAGGGTCTTCGGCCTACATCTGGTTCCCGGGTAAATAATCGAATCCCTCAGCCCGAATTCGCTCAAGAATCTCTTCATTTTCAGGATAATGAATCAGCATAATCGTAGTGAGGGTAAAATCTTCTCCCGGAAGCTTGTCCCACCATTCAATACGATATGGCCGTTTGGTGTAGGCGTTCAAATAGCCGCGCCAACGCCGCTCAATCGCCCTCGTACCCTGGGCATTTTCAGTCCAGGTCAAGTCATAAACCATCGAATTCGGTTCCAGAGGAAGACCCGGTTCATCCACATCTCGCCATCGATACTTAGCCGGGAGATCAGAAAGTGACCGAAAAGGCAAAAGCCCCCACGGAATCTCGAGGGCTTTTGTTGACATACCAATCGGAACCCGTTCCCACCCGGCAGATGTCTTGATAATCTTCTGCCGCCTTGTCATATCCCAGAGCACAACCCTATCCTTTTCAATATATAAATGGATATCCAGGGTATTTGACACCCAGATTTGTTGAATCGGATCGGCCTCCTCAAGCCCGTAGGAAGCAATGGCAACATTTCGGCCGGCGACAGCTCCATACGAAGCAATAGCCGCATTGGAGACATGATCCATCGCTCGATACACCTCCGCGATATTCAGCCCCCTGGCGGGAGGGGTTCTCCACAGCATCAGAACGGCAATAGTCAGAACAGCCGCGGCGGCCAGGCCGTGCCGAAACCAATGCAGAGGTCGCCCGGCCGAAGCCCTGGCTCCGGTGACTCCCGATCCAACCGGATCGCTTCCGACAGAAACCCGAAATCCCCCGGTTTGTTCATCCCGGGCAATGCGCGTCAGAACGCCGGAGTTCCCGCGGCGCCGAATCTCCCGCAACAAGGATATTGTTTCCGGTTCAAGCTGCGATTCGGCGGCGTCATCGCCGGCCAGATAACGGCCGGCCGACGCTGTCTGTGAAGCCGAAAGCCCCAGTAGGTAAAGGGACTCAAAATCCCGCCGACAGGCCGGACAATGAGCCAGGTGAGCTGCGACTGGGGTCGGCGCCTTCAGCGACCGGCCGGCCGAGGAATAAACCGCCAAAAACGGCCGAATTTGTCTGCATCCAGCCCATCGGCCAAACAACGGCCCCTGCAAACGCAGAAGCTCGGTCGACATGAGATCGTCGGCAGGAGGAATCCTTTCCAGTTCTTCCTGCAGCCGGCCAATCTCCTCTTGGCATTGCCGACAGGTTTTAATGTGGTCTCGTATTCCCGAGGGCACCTCCTCTGCCCGGGTGATAAAATCGTAATAAAACATCCCGGTCTGCTGGCAAACAGAATGTGTCTCCTTCTTCATGGCTATCAGCCCCTTTCTTTTTTGTGCAAAAAATGTTTCATCTTCTTTAACCCTACTGATATATAACGGCTGATTGTCTTTGGCTTAACGCCCATTTCACGAGCCGTTTCTTCAAGAGAATAGTCATATTTATACCGATAGAGAATAGCTCGGGCTTCGTTACGGGACAGGTGGGTTTCGATCCGGTGAAAAAGTGCCTGGGCTTCTTCATGACGGATCACATCAGACCCTTCCGGACGGTCAATATACTCCTGGCGGGCAAGGTAAAATAATTCATAACGCCATCGGCGTCGGCGTGACTGGATTCGATACCGGTCTTTGGCACGGTCTACAATAACCCGGTAAAGAAAACCCCGCGGATTGCGCAGTTCTTCGGTGAAAGGATTCAGGGCAAAAGAAAGATACAGATCCTGATAAAAATCCTCATATTCCGAGGAATCAGAAACCGCAAAACGAATGACCGAGCGGATAAAAGCCCCGTGCTCCTCGAATAAGCGGCTTGCCCATTCAAAGTTTGCCCCGCTCCCTTCAGACGGAGTTCTCTTTTCCGACCCCACAGACCCTGACTCCGAATTTCACTTTTGTATCCCCCTGAAAAACAACCTTTTATAATCAATGGCTCCTGAAAAATCAAGCATCTTAGGGGAATTTTCCCAATCCGCTTATTTCGTTTTCAAAGATCTTCTCCGGTACTCTCCCGTATGCCCGTCCAAGTTCAGTTCATCCATGAATACCACAAACCAAGCTATTATATACAGTTACAGTTTTAATTCCCGGCTCGGCCTATCGCCTGCTCCTCAATTTCATCGCCCCATTCCCGCCGGTGAGGATTTTGTTTCCCTAAGCTCCTCAACTTTAGTGCCGTCATGAAAGTGCCTCTGA
>JAHDQI010000267.1 GCA_018433925.1 Phycisphaerae bacterium
TCAGAGGATTCGCCGAAATCATCCACCGGAACAATCAGGGTTTGAATCGACTCCATCAATTGGCCCCGCTTCCAGATGCCTTCATCATTGGAACGGGGCAGGGCATACCCTTCCAGCGTTTGGGTCTGGTCATTGACAGTCAGCGACACATAGCTATCCGCCGCCTGATCGATTACGACCCTGACATGATGCCAGGTCTCCCACGCCAGATTATAGCCGATCGTCAGCGGCACCGGCCCATTGTTGTCCGACCCGTTGAAACAGGAAAGATTCACCCGAAGCCCGGCCTCTCCCTTAATGTCTCCGTTGCCGCTTGTCACACTGAAGCCGATCATATAATAGCCGGGATGGGGGCCGCCAAAAACCTCAAGAGCAGCAATGTAGCTGTTCCGTGCTTCCAGGTTGCTGGTGGTTGCGTAGAAATCCACCTCCAGCGTTACCTGGGGGTAAATGGATAAATCCGGCGGGGCAAGAAATCGCTTGTCAATGGTTTGTTCCCAACTGCCCGCGTTCCTATCGGCATGTTCATGAAGGGCCCGGCCGGGATTGGCCATCCCATCCTGAATCTCGCCGTAGCCGAAGTCGGCGGCCCCTGCCAAAAACCAGCCGTCCTGCTCCGGATGACCCGGATCATACTGGGTGGCGCCGAGAGCCAGCAAGTCAAAATCGGTTTCATAAAAAACCGCCGGCTCCCCCGCAAGCAAAACCGCTTTGCAGAAAAGAACAAATGCGGCAAGAAAAAAAGAAAACCCTGTGCGTTTCATAATATGCCTCCTGTTAAAACCATCTTCCTCTTTTTGGCCGAAACAGGCAATTCCGCCCGACGGCCGTCCTGGCTACACAAAAAAACCGCCCCCGGCATTTCCAAGCCGGGCCGGCGGATGTACGCGCGTCTTTCTTATGTCTCCTTTTTCTCCCATCTCCTGTCCCCTGATTGAATCCATTATAGTCCGATAAAAATCTTTTTCAAGAAAATAGTCACTTCTTACGCCTAAAAAACGCTTCTTTTCAATGCAAAAATAAAGGATCAGTGCCGATGGATTCGGCAGGCCGAAAACAAAGCTCTCGCCACAAGGCATTAAAGGTCTGGTATTACGCCTAAAAATTGTCCAATTTCGTTACCCATAGGCAGGAATTTCACGCGGCCAAAACGGAATTGCTTTTGCCCGCAACGCAGGCCGGGGTAAAATAAAAGCAGCAAGCAAAGGATTGTATCGATTCTTTTTTGGGAGAAATCAGGATGGATGGAAAAAAATTGATTCTGCCGTCCCTGCTGTGCTGCCTGCTTTGCGGCGGCTGTGAAACCCTGCAGGCCCTCGGATTCCAACGGCCAACCGCCAGAGTCGCGGGAATCCAATTCGGACAGGTCACGCTGAGCGATGCCCAGCTCCTCTTTGACATCGAAGTGGACAATCCTTATCCGGCGGCATTGCCCCTGACGAATTTGGATTACACACTTTCAAGCGGGGCCCAGCCGTTTCTTGCGGGACAGGCGGATCTGCAGGGCTCGATTCCGGCACACAGCAAAAAACTGGTCTCCCTGCCCGTCAGCGTTAATTACCTCGAATTGTTTCGATCCCTGAAAAATATTCAGCCCGGCATGACGATTCCCTATCAGGCCGGCCTCGGGCTATCCGTTGATACGCCGGGCCTGGGACTCCTGACACTGCCGCTGAAAAAAGAAGGGCAGCTTTCCCTGCCGTCCATTTCGGGAACGGATATCATGACAATTCGTGATCTGTTGTTATCGAAGTAAGAAATGCCTACAGAAATGGAACAAAGGCCCCCATGGAGACAGCCGACGGGGGCAAACCCGAAGCCGCCCTGCCGAAACGCGGCCGTTACTTGCCCTTGGTTTCCTCCACCTTCACTGTATACTCACCGCATTTTTTTCCGTTGAGCGCCTGGATGGCGGCCCGGGCTTCCGCGTCGCTGCTCATGACAACAAAGCCGTACCCCTTGCACTTGCCGGACTCGGCGTCCGGAATGATATACGCCTTTTGTACGGTCCCGAACATCGAAAACAAGGCCTTCAAGCTGGCTTCGCTTGCCTCAGGACTCAGGTTGCCGACATATAATTTTTTAGCCATCTCGTCTTTTCCGCCGCAGGGGCTGTTTACTAAAGACCTTGTTTGTCCGGTTTTCGGCGTACCAAAACACCGGAACAATTTCTCAAGCAACTATCATACTCCAATCGAGCATCCGGCTCAACAGCAATTCCCCCCCGGCCGCAACCGGCCCGGAAAAAAGCAGAATTCCCGATTCATGAATAAAGAACAAACTCCTCATTGGGCGGTACAGGACTTGACCCTGTGACATCCTGCCTGCAACAGGTTCCGGACTATATTTACCCTTTATTGGCGATTGAGATCAAAGAACTTATAAAAACACGACGATCCGATTATAAATTCAATGCCGGACCCGTTTAAATGAACTTAAGTCTATTTTTTAAAAACACTTATAAAAGCATAACAGAGAGAAAAAACCCTTGTTCCCATAAAAATATTAAAAAAAACAAAAAAACCTTGACAGGGTTTATTGAAAATCCTATTATAAGTTAAGTTTAACGTTTGCGGTGAGGTTTGCAACCGTATTTTTGCTGTTTTGAAATCATCAGATTGTTTCCACAGTATTCCCCGACGCGATCGTATCGCCATCTTGATTAGGTAGGAGAATAGGCCTGTTAATCCCATGGAAAAGGGAGAACTTTTTTGTTAACCCTAATTTTTTGGTAGGAGGATGTAAGATGAGAAAGTGGACAGTTGGTATCGCTATGTTAATGGTAATGGTTTCCGGGGCGTTTGCCGTCTACACACCTCATATCGGAGGGTCGGCAGGCAATACGATTTATGTAAAAGGGCCAAATTCAGGAGGCCCCGACAATTCACCGCTTCATGAAAGTTATGATTTAATTACTCCCGGCAGCCCCGATTATCTCGGTTACTACTATCGTTTCATATTCTACGACGGCACACTTCATATTGATCCAACCGGCAAGGTAGGAGTTTCCGAAAAGATTTTCGGAAGCGGCAATGACAGCACGAGTTACCCCGTTCCACAGTATGGAACGATCAATGTGGAAGGATATCTGGATGTTGATGTTGAGCTGAGACCATGGAAGAACGGGTGTAATATGGAGCTGAACGTCTGGGGGAACGGCAGAGTAGATACGGGACTTCTAAGTGTAGGCAAAAGTGACGGTGGTACAAACGAGATGTATGCCACGATCCGTGATAATGGCATAATTGAAGCCGGTGATATTGCTTTTTATGGCGCCGGCAGTTTCCTGGATATCCAGGGCAGCGCTGAACTTCTGGTACTAACGGCCAATTACAGCACCGCTGACGCCAATGCAGACATTTTCGCCGGGCTGATTACCAACACGACCGGCGAAGGATTAGCCGTCTCGACGATGGGTGACTATACCTTAATCACAACGGTTCCGGAACCGACTACTATGGCGCTTCTGGGAATCGGCAGTCTGGCGTTAATTCGCCGGAAAAGGGGCTGATTATACAATCTCAGACGCCGACTTTTTCGTGCGAAACAGAATACGCAGTGTTTTGCGAACCCCTCGGGCTTCATACAGCAGGAATGCCCGAGGGGAAAAGCAAGCCGTGCATTTGAAATGGCCGGCAGCGCCTCCAAACGCTGAAGATTGAAAAGCAGAAGTAAGGAATAGAATGGCAGAAAAACAGACAAAGTCTTCCGTAAGTCTTCGTGAAATCGCCGATGAAACCGGGTATTCCATCACCACCGTCTCGCGCGCCTTGCGCAAACGGGGTGAAATCTCCGATACCACCCGACAAGAAGTGCTGAATACGGCAAAGCGCCTGCGGTACCGACCGAATATGCTGGCCAAGGGCATTCAGACCGGGAAAACTCATACCATGGGGGTGATGGTGCCCCCGTATGATTCCTATTGGACGGATGTGCTGTATGGAATTCACGACGGACTGACTTCCGATGACTATTCCTATATCAACACCTGGTGCGAACTGGATGAAAAGCATGAATCCTACAGCGATGTTCTGCTGGACCGCCTTTATCGACTCATCGACCGGCGAGTCGACGGGATCATTTTGTGGCCTCACCTGGCCCCTTTGTATACGGAGCATATCGAAGAGCTCGAAACCCGAAATTTGCCGGTTGTCACGATTGATCACGAAATCTCCGGAAAACATCGTCTGTCGTTCGTGGACATTGTCGAAACCGATGAAAAACGCGGCGCCGAAATGGTGGCCGGGCATTTGTTTGACCTCGGACACCGATCCATCGCGCACCTGGCCTGGGACGAGTCTTACCAATGGGCCAAATCGAGAAAACAGTATTTCCAGCAGGCCCTTCAGAATAAACCCGGTATGACCTGCATGATCGAAACGATTCTGTCTATGGAGGAAGCGGAAGAAAAGATTTTGAAGCTCCTGTGCAGTGTCCCCAGGCCGACGGCCCTTTATGCCTGCAATGACCATGTCGCCAAAGTAACGTATGCCGTTGCCGATAAGCTCAACATGAAAATTCCCGACGATCTCTCTGTCGTCGGATATGCAGATCTTGAATTCTCGAGCTGGATGCATCCGCAATTGACTACCGTTCGGCAGCATGGCCGACAAACAGGGAGAACCGCGGCCAAACTGCTTATTGAACGTTCACAGGACAATATCAAATCACCGGCTTCACGGAGGATTTTAATCGAATGTCGATTGATCGTTCGAAATTCCACCGGGCCGGCCAAATAAAACAGGAGAATGGAAGATGCGAGGTTTGAGGAGAAGGCCCTGGGTCGTTGCGTTTTTGTGGTCAATAATAGCGGCCGTCAGCGCCGGAGGGGAGTATCTGCTGACCACGGCCGACGGGCAGGGCGCTGATACGTACCTGGATTACTGGAGCCAGAACTCCAATCGCGGTCAGCAGACGGCCTTAAAAATCTCCAAAAATTATGTGCCGTATCTCAAGTTTGATCTTGGCGGGATTGCCCTCGAAACAGTCACTTCAGCGGCGTTTTATCTTTACGGCCCGCCGGACTCGAACGAACTGCCGGAGCCACATTTGCCCTATAACACTGACTTGGTTGTTTATGGACTTCTCGATGGTTCCGATGACTGGAGTGAAACCGGTATTACGTACACCAATGCCCCATTGGTATCCAATCCAATTACACAGCATCCCTACCTGGTGAAGCTGGGCACGATTTCCTATGAGGTCGGCGACAAGAGCGCCATGGCTATGGATCCCGAAGGAACTCATTTTGTGGATTTTTTAAATGACCGGGGACCCGATGGGCTTGTAACGATCATCATTGCTTCCACGAAATATACGGCCGGTTATTTCTTTTCCACCAAGGAAATGTACGGCGACGGAAGCGAAGCCCCTCTGCTTGAAATCTCCACAGACGCCGCCCCTGTGCCCTACAATGCCTGGACGGGAAGTTCCGGGAATAACTGGAATACGGCCGCCAACTGGCGGAATGAACTGGGCAGCCCGGATCTGCCGGATTTGAATGATCTCGTAGCGCTGATCGGCGGCAGCAATTACCCGGCAGTGATTGACACGGACTCCTGGGCACGGGAACTGTACATCCACGGCGGCGGCCTGGACCTCCTCAGCCAAACGCTTTCTTTAAACAGCGAAGTCCTGAGAATAAAGGACGGACAGCGCCTTTACATGAACGACAGCCAGATGGTTCTGGAAGGAGATTGTACCCTTTTTATGGATGCCTATTTTGGGGACGGCAAGATTCAATGCATGCCCGGAAAAGAAATCCATCCGGTATGGATCGATCCGAACCTGCCGGGGGATCCGGGGTACACCCAGGTGACCGTAGGGAAAGCCGTTCCGCGCCTTCAATGGCAGGTCAACATCGTTTCGGCTTCCGGTCCCACGGGTACGGACGGATTTGACGCCCGGTATTGCGTGGATGGAAGCGGGATTTCCGGTTCGATGCATGCCCCGTACGCGGCGTCCAATTCCTATTATGGAAGATGGCTGGGGCCGATTGCGGAACCCACTGTGGAAATCCAATTTGACAAATCGTATCCCCTTACGGAAATGTGGGTCTGGAATTATGAAGACACTTACAATGGATATGGATTTCGAAAGGTGGAGATCCAGTACTCCGCGGACGGGGTTGCGTATACAACACTGCAGGTCAATAATGAGCCGAATTTCATTCTGGCCCAGGGGAACAAGGACGGCAGCAAGAGTGATGTGATCGACTTCGGCGGGGTCCAGGCCCAATATGTGCGACTGAAAGCCCTGGGCGGACTGGGAGTCGGCAATTATGAATGGCGCAGTACCTTTGGTAATTACATCCTCAAGGAACTGCGGTTTTATTATGACGAACCGCGGGCCAGAAATCCCTATCCGGCCGATAATTCTGAAGTGGATATCGACACAGATTTGAGCTGGATTCCCGGGTTCGGAGCCGTCACGGGTCAGGATGTGTGGTTCGGCAAGTCAGAAGCTGCAATGGTGAAGATCGCCGATAACATTGCAGAGGACGCCTATGAACTTGATATCCCGGTACTGGATGATGATGAAAATTATGTCTGGCGCGTGGACGGTCTGGACAGCGGCGGATCGACCACCATTGGACAACTTTGGTCGTTGACTACCCGCGGCCGTTTAAGTTACCCTGACGGGGGGATTACAGCGGCGACGGAATCACAGGCTGCCTGGGGTAACTCAGCTACTTATGGAGCCAATCGAACCGTAGATAACAGCGGGCTTACCGGGGAGATCCACAGTACGGGAGTCGCGGGTACTTACTGGTATGCCAGAGTGCCCGATACGGATCCTGAACCCTGGGCCATATTCAGTTTTGATTATGTCTATTATCTTGACGATCTCTGGATCTGGAATTGCGATGCGGCCGATGCGGATGATCCGGACCGTGCTTTAAAGCGGGTACGTATCGAGACCAGCATGCTGGATAATCCGGACGTTGGGGATCCGGCAGACTGGATTGTTCTGATGGATGGACTTAATCCTTATTTCATATGGACGAAGTCCGTTGACGGCCAGAAATCCGATGTTGTGAATTTCAATGATCTGCCGGCCAAACATGTTAAAATTACGGCCATAGGAGGAAAAGGAGTTGGGAATTATGGTTCCGATTGGGGATACCTTTTAAATGAACTTCGTTTTTATCATAACGGGGTTTGGATCAATCCCAAATCCTCTTCCCCACACCCTTTAGATGCATCCGAAACGGATATATTTGTGGAA
>JAHDQI010000071.1 GCA_018433925.1 Phycisphaerae bacterium
CCGTGTATAGATGACCTTAAATGACCGTCCCCCGCAGGTCCGGCAGACCAGTCCTTTTGTTTGTTGCGATTTTGATTTTACATCCTGCATAGTTGCCTGCCTTTCTGGATCTGGGAAAGTCGAATCCGTTGGACCGGTCCTTCCCGTTCGACCTCTGTCCCGAACAGTTTGGCTCCTTCCATCGAGGCAGCCACCCCGCAGCCGACCAGGCAGTCCAGCCAGTGGTTGTCCGGGCGAATGGCTTTGAGTTTCCATTCATCGACCACCCGGTCCCGTGCCGTGGTCTGGATGCGGTACTCGGCCGTCAGGTGCTCGGCCAGGAGGCGATGGGTAGTCTGGTCCCTCCCAAATAGTGACAACGCTCCCGGATCGCCCATGGCCACTGCCAAGCGGGCGTGTACAAAACTCTTCCAGTAGTTGGTATCGATCAGGACATGCCGGACGGCGCGTTTTCCCGCCGTATTAGGAATCCGCCAGTGCAGCCCGATCCGGTCTCCCTTCTTGCGTTTATACTCCGAAAACGGGATGGAGGATGCCCCGACATACTTCCCATGGCTGGGCAAAACAATCCCGGCAAACCGGGACTGCCTGCAGAATTGATAGACCACATCGGTGGATTGGCCCCAGTTGGCGTCGATCAGACAGCGGTCGATCTTCATCTCCAGGCCGTCCTCACGCCGGTAAAACCGGCCCAGTTTCTCCTCGGTCAACCGTTCCAGGGCGTTGTAGATCGCTCCTTCCAGCCCGGCACCGGGCTTTTGCTGGGCTATGGTCCGCCGGATGTCCCGCAGGGTAAAGTACAGCCGCTTCTGCTCGGGCCACGTGCCGTAATCGACTACATACCCGGTAAAATCTCCTTCCCAGCCGCACATCATATAGAACAGGGCCTTCTGCTGGACATCTATAAACAGTGTCAACATCGTGCAATTAGCCGGGACCACGTTGCGGTTGTAGCCGTTGAGTTTGGCGGCGATCTCGTCGGCATTGAGCATATCCTCGCCTTCGGCCTCGACGATCGGCTCATTCTGGTACTCGGCAAAGAATGCTGCCTCATCACGCATTTTAAGATTCATTGCATGCTGGATGGCCGATAGTTCATCCCGGTTATGCCGCTGCGGCCAGGCGACTATCGCCCCGGCATCCATCGCCTCTCGGTTCTGGCGGTAAAACTCCGTCGCCTCTGAACCGTCCCCATCATTCCGCAGGGAATCAGCCCGGATCTCGGCATACTGTGCCCAGAGTTTCTCGTTGGTTGGGAAGGCATAGACCATCTTCGTCCGCTCTCCCTGCCATTCCGGGTGCTTTTGGCGGTCCAGGATGTTGTCCGCCATATCCCCAGGCCGGATGACAGTACAGGCCATCAGACCGGAGATTTTTTTACCCGGACCAGCCATACCCAGAACATCTCCCGCCAGGATCGCC
>JAHDQI010000048.1 GCA_018433925.1 Phycisphaerae bacterium
CAGTCAGGAATGGGTTGAATTGTACAAACACGCCCTGCGCGAAGCCGAACGGCTGGGTCTGGAGATGGGCCTGTCTATCCAGAGCGGTTGGAACCTTGGCGGACCGAATGTCACCCCCGCTTTTGCCGCCAAGCAGTTAACCTGGTCTGAGATCGAGATTATAGGCCCCGCCGAATACAACGAGAAACTTCCGCTCCCTCAAAACCGTAACTACTACAGAGATATCTGCGTTTTGGCCTGGCGTCAGAAGCCGCGTGGCACAGAGCCCGATTGTTCGATTGCCGCCGGCTCCTTTCAAAAGGATTTCCCCCCGGCCTATGTAATGGACGGTAAGAATGATACATTCTGGGTAAGTGTGGGCACCGAACCCGGCCAGGGTCCCTCGACGGAAAGTCCCGAATGGCTCGAATTTTCGTTTACCGAGCCCATCATTCTTTCAGGCATCCGGATTCTGGGGCGTCCGGGATACGGCCCCAAGTCCTGTCGGCTCCAGGTGGACGGCGTCAAACAGCCTCATCTTATCAAACTGCATGACGGCCGCGTTAATACACTGGCCCCGGAACGGAAACCTGTTCAGACGCTGCGAATCCTTTTTGAAGAGGCCTATGATCCCCGTTTTCCGGATTCGCCGCGCAATGTCCAGGTGGCCGAGGTCGTTCTGCTCGACAGCCGGGGAAAGCCCATCACTGCCCATTCGCCGCGGCCGGGCATTGAAAATCTTCATCTGAAAACCGGCTCCCGTGAATTGGGCATGTCGGCTCCGGATTGCCGTTTTTTGCTCAATCATCTGCCTTCCGTGCCCGGCGAGGAGGATGTACGGGTGGAAGAGATTCTCAATCTGACTGACAACCTGTCGGAGGACGGCACACTGACGTGGACCGTCCCGGAGGGTATTTGGACCGTGCTGCGCTTCGGCTATACCATCACCGATGCCCATGTATCGACCTACAGTGCCGACTGGAAAGGTCATGTAATTGACTACCTGACCCCGGAGGCCTTTGATCGCTATTGGAACGAGGTGGTCGAACCGCTGCTGGCCGCGGCCGGGCCGCTCAAAGGCACGGTTCTCAGGCAGTTGGAGACAGACAGTTGGGAATGCGGCGGCATGAACTGGAGCCCGAATTTTGCCGCTTACTTCAAAAAATACCGCGGCTATGATCCGATCCTTTACCTGCCGGTGGTTGCCGGCAAGATCGTTGAAAACCGGGAAATCAGCAACGCCTTTCTCGCAGATATGAGAAAGACCCTGGGGGATTGCGTGGCGGATAATCATTATGCCGTTTTTTCCGAGCATGCCCATCGGCACGGCCTGGAGATTCAGCCCGAATCAGGCGGCCCCCATGCCGGACCGCTGGATGCGATCAAAAACCTCGGCAAAAGCGATCTCATCATGGCCGAGTTCTGGGCGCCTTCGCCGCATCGGCCCAATCCCGAAAACCGCTTCTATGTCAAGCAGGCCTCCTCGGTAGCGCATATTTACGGCAAAGAAATCGTAGCTGCCGAATCCTTCACCACCATCGGACCCCACTGGAACGATGTGCTCTGGAAAGATCTCAAATCCAGCATGGATCACGAATTCTGCTCCGGCCTGAACATGATCTTTTTCCATACCTTTACCTGTTCGCCGAAGGAAATGGGCCTGCCGGGCCAGGAATATTTCGCCGGCACGCATGTCAACCCCCAGGTCACCTGGTGGAATTACTCGATTCCCTTCATGCAGTACATCAATCGCTGCCAGTATATGCTGCGTCACGGGGATTTTGTTGCCGATGTCCTGTATTATTACGGCGATCATGTGCCCAACGTTGCGCGGCTGAAAGAAGATGACCCGGCAAAAGTCCTGCCCGGCTATGATTATGATATTACTGATGAGATAATCCTGCAGAAACTGACCGTTGAGGAGGGCAGGATCGTTGTTCCCGGCGGTGTGCGATATCGCCTGCTGGCGTTGCCCGACCATAAGGTGCTCTCGCTGGAGGCGCTGGAAAAAATCGCCGACCTGCTCAAACAGGGGGCAATTGTCATCGGCCCTCGACCCGAGCGCATGGTCTCGCTGGTCGGCGGAGAAAAAGCCCGGCAGCGATTCAGCCAGTTGACCGATCAACTGTGGGGCCCGCCCGACGATCCGCAGGGCCGCAAAACCATCGGAAAAGGACAGCTTATCTGGGGCCGGACGGCACGCCAGGTTCTTCTCGACGATGGCCTGCCTCCGGATTTTGAATACACCGCCGACGACCCCAAAGCCGCCCTTGATTACATTCACTACACGAAAAATGGAAAAGACCTGTACTTTGTCAGCAACCAGACGGCTGAGACGCAGGACGTTCTTTGCCGGTTCCGCATAGCCGAAAAAATCCCGCAGCTTTGGGATGCCGTGACCGGCAAGGTCCTCAGACAGGCGGCCTTTACCCAAAAGGACGGCCGAACAGCCATTCCGCTTCGATTGGATCCTTACGGTTCTGTTTTTGTTGTATTTGGAGACAAGATTCCGCCCGAACAAATTCTGAAAACCGTTGTCAACTACAAAGACTATGCCCCAGTCCAGACCCTGGCCGGGCCGTGGCAGGTATCCTTTGATCCGGACTGGGGCGGGCCGGCTTCGATTCAGTTTGATGAACTGATCGACTGGGCAGACCATTCGAACCAGGGTATTAAGTATTATTCCGGCGCCGCTGTCTATAAAAACACATTCAATTATACGGCGAAGATTGAAAAAAGTCGTGAAGTGTGGCTCGATCTCGGTCGGGTCGAAGATGTGGGGATTGCCGGGGTGCGTTTAAATGGAAAAAATCTGGGGATTGTCTGGACCAAACCGTTTCGTGTAAAGATTACGGATGCGCTGAAACCCGTCGGCAATGCGCTGGAAATCGTAGTGGTCAATTCCTGGCGAAATCGCCTGATCGGGGATCGAAATCGGCCGTCCGATCAGCGGCGGACGAATACCAACATTACCGTTCGGCGCGACTGGCCTCTTGAGTCGTCCGGCCTGCTCGGACCGGTACGGATTTTGGTGGAACAATAAACATCGATCACAAGAATGCGCAAGAGCGAAAACTGGAATACAGCACAGTAGGCCTGCGGGGGGCTTCTAAGCTCTCTTGTCCTTTTTTGAGCGGAGTTCTTTGCGTCTCTGAACGCGCCGGCGGGCGTTATCATAGCGTCTTTTTTCCTCTTCGGTTTCCGGCCGAAGACCGGGAACGGCAATCGGCTTTCTCGTGGTTTCGTCAATTGCCACAAAGGTCAGATGGGCCGTAGTGGCCACACAGCTTTCGCTGCGCAGAGGATTTTCACGAACTACCTGAACGCCGACCTCCATAGAGGTGTTCCCGGCGTAATTGACGCAGGCCCGCAGCGCCACCTGGTCGCCGATGTAGATGGGCTGTTCGAACTGGATGGAATCGATTCCGGCCGTAACCACCAGCCCTTCGCAGTGTCGCTGGGCGGCCATGGAGGCAACCATATCAATCTCGGCCACTATCGCTCCGCCGAAGGCCGTACCGTAGGGATTGGCCTGGCTGGGCATAAGCAAAAAACGCGTTTCCACCGCGCTTTGACGCGGAGACTTATACACACGATCCGGAGTTTCCTGTTTTTCCATGATCTCCAATTCCGGGCTGCACAGATTGTCGATCGGCTTATCCGAGATACGTAAATCCTTCAATGGGCGGTACAGGACTTGAACCTGTGACCCCCAGCGTGTCGAGCTGGTGCTCTAGCCAACTGAGCTAACCGCCCTAAAGACCGCTAAGTCTTTAGCGGGCAGATATATACACTATTTCAGGACAGTTGTCAAGAGAGAAATTCTAAGGAAAAACACTTCTCAACAGCCGGCAAGAACTCCTCCGTAGGCGCAATTGCGACTACGACCTGTTCGATTATCGAGTTATAATTTGCGTTATGTGAATAATCTGAGAGGCACTCTTTACGCAAATTGCCCCATCCATTCATGGTGCTGTACCGGAGGTGCTGTCCGGCTAACGTGTCATGGCCCGTTCAAATAGCAGAGAAAATTATTTGCTCATAGCTTTCTTAAGTACACCCACAATAGCCAACAGGACACCGCCTCCAACCCCGCCGCCGGCAATGCTTCCTACGATACTGCCAACGTCCATCCCGCCGCTGCCTGTAGAGATGCCCAGAAGACCCAGCAACTGACCTCCAAGTCCGCCGCCGATAACACCGGCAACAGAATTCCAAAGTGTACCGAGGGATATTTTCTTAAACAGGGCACCGGCAATATTTCCCCCAACAGCTCCACTGATCAATTGAATGAGTAACGGCAATAAGTTTTCCATGACGCGTCCTTTCATTCTAAAATGGTTGTATCGTATTTCCCATTTCATCGCTGCTGTTCTATAGAACACTCACGGGTCTCCTATAGAGAGAGCACTGCAAAGCATCATAAAAGAAAGAAACGCCGGAGGGTGTTTGTCATGTTCAGTATTCGATCGCGGCCGGCATCTTCTTGGCCTGTTCAATCCAATCACTAACTATCGACTCCGTTGGCACACGACGGGTCAGCTTCTTTTTCTCATTAATTTCCACTATTTTCTGGGTTAGATTGGCAGGGACACGGTGCTTGAGTTCTTTGACCGTATCTACTCCTGATGCTTCCAGAAGTTCTGCGTATTCGGACCCGACTCCCTGAATACGATACAGATCGACCATATTGACCCACTTGAGAATTAAGGCCTCACTGATCCCTGTCTTGTTCGCAAGGTCAGCCCGATCTTTTTTTGTTTTACCGGCCTTCAGCATTTGATCGGTATCTTCGATCCCGGCCTTGCGAAGTTTTTCGCCATAGGAAGGTCCGATTCCTTCCACGTCTTCGATTTTGTAGTTCGCCATTTCTTGATCCCTTTCTGTTGAAGAAAAAAATGATGTTTTTTTGCCTGTTTAAGAATATGCCACATCAATAATTTTACAGACCTGTTCATTGAATATTCAAGAGAATTAAATTCTCTTGCTATAATATTTTTTTTGTAATGCTTCCTTTCATTCCCCCCTCTTGACGTCCACTATAATAACACTCCAATGCGTCTCCAAGCTACCTACTTGTTTATTATTTGCGGATTTTTTGTGAAAATGCGTAAAGGAATAAAAAATGAGCGTGGAAGTGCCGGAATTAAAAAAGGTTACACAATTTAGGGGTATTTTCTGGAGAAAATGATTCAGGAAAGAGGTTTGCTCCGTCTGCACAGCAGAAGCACCAGAACCGAGGGCATCAACAACAACAGAATTATCCCAATACCCGCGACGATACCTAACGAACGGTTCGCAGCCATCTTTTCGGCCAAATCTGCCAGGACCCGAATTTGTTCGGCACTGGCGGCAATGGCCTGTGTACTTTGCTCTACGGCCATCTGATTGGCGGCAATGGCCTCCGTTGAGGCGGCAATTACCTCGGCATTTTCCTTGATTGCCCGGGTGGTTTCAGAAATAGCTTGCCTATTGGCGGCCACGGCTTCCGTCGAACGACGCACAGCGCGTTCATTGTCTTCAATCGCCTCGGCAATCTCCCGCAGGGCGGCCGCGTTCGCTCGCACTGCCTCGGTGCTTTCCGCAATGGCTTGCTGGTTATTCCGGATAAACCGGCTGGAATTCTCCACTTCCTCGGCATTCTGTTTAATTGATTGAGTACTGGCGGCAACCGCTTCGGTATTCTCGGCCACTGCCGATGTGCTCTCCTCGATACCCCTGACCATCTGATCCATAGAGCCGCATCCGGCCGTAAAAAAAAAGATTCCCAGCGTCAAAAAAATAACTCGCTTCATATAGTCACCTTTCGATGTCCTGATTCCCATGCCGGGCAGCAACCCAAATCTCATGCAAACAATGGACGGCCTCTTTTTCATACAATTGCCTGCTTCTCCACATACTACTAAAAAGATCGATATTATTCAAAGTAATTGATTTTTAACCAAATAAAGAAAGGAGTGTAAAATTATATCAGTCTTATTGGAGTTCTCGACAAGAGAAACCCATATTAATGTGAAAAATCTTTTTTCCAGGACCCCGTATAAATACTGGTTTTTATAATTTTTCAAATTTCTCCTTGCTGCTTCGGATCGGCGTAGTACAATGGATGTTTGTTGGGTTAAGTTTCTTTTTAATGTTCCTCTCTTACAAGTAAGGAGGTGGCGGATGCAAAAGAAACTGTTTCTTATTCTTTTCTGTAGTGCTTTTCTTATTTTCTCTGTATCCCCGGCCGGAGCGTATCTGGTAGAAATTGAGAATGTCCTTGAAACCGGGCAGGATTTCACGGACATTCGGGGATGGGTGCACGAATTGGGCCATGCCGGCTGGTTTCCGGAAGATGAACGCATCGACATGAGCGATGAACTGACGGAATATCGGCCCTGTTTCCAGAATGAGGATGATCCTCAGATTCCCAATTACGCGATCAGCATCACCAATATGACCAATATTGCGTGGACTGATCTGCATTATGTAGCGGATCCGGAAACAACGATTCAGAATTATGATCAGAATCGGCTTAATGGAGAACTGGCCTTTCGGATCGATAATGTGGGCCTTAATACCCCTCTCATTTCTGAGAGTATGAACCCGGACTTGATTTTTGAGCCGGGAGAAACCTGGATATTTGTGATGCAGGACTACACAAATACCGACGGGTATGCGCCCTCTGATTTCATGACGCTGGGCGTTCCCAGCCCGGGCCATTGTTCTTCCGGAAGCATTATCGCTTTGCCGATTCCGGAACCGGCGACCCTTGCGCTGCTGACCCTTGGCGCTTTTGCCTTACGCTTGCGCAGACACTAAAGAAAAGCAAGCCCTACAGAAAAGAAAAGCCGGCGGGCGATCCCGCCGGTTTTTTTTGGACTTTTGCAACAGAAGCTCCGCTATTCCATGCGAACCTTGATCACGATCTTTTTGACTGTCTCCGGAATATCAATGGTTCGGCCTGGCATATGCGGCTCATGCGGCCAGAAGATGGCAAACATCCCTGCGCGGAGTCTGATTTGGGTAAGTGCCCCATTGATTTTGTAAAACGCAATATCTTTTCCGTTGTCATAGGGGGTCTGCTCCGTCAGCCCCTCAAACGGATGATACCCGATGCACTCGCGGCCGGAAACGATGTATTGAATATCCAGGTACCGCCGGTGAATTTCCAGCCGCCCTTCTTCTATGGGCTTCGTCTGGTATTCCTGCACGATGAAAAACAGATCCTCTCCCTGCACCTCATACCGGCCGTCAGCGGCCGACCGCACCGACTGTTCATTCAGCAGCGCCAGCCCCACTGCAATCCGCTCCCCAAGCCCCCCATACATACCGCTGCTGTCCAGTTGATCCACAAGCATTCATCGCTCCTTTTCCGCAAACTCTATCTTGTCATTCCCGCGCAGGCGAAAATGACAAAGAAGAATAATAACTGCCTTACAAATCCAGTTTCTCTCGCAGGAATGTTTTGACCTGGTCGATGTTCACACGGGCCTGCTCCATGCTGTCACGCTCGCGTACCGTGACCGTATTGTCTTTTTTTGTCTGGCCGTCCACGGTGATGCAGTACGGCGTGCCCGCCTCATCCTGCCGTCGGTAACGCCGGCCCACGGCGCCTTTTTCATCATAAAATGTCGTAAACTGCTTTTTCAGATCGTTGTAGATATTCATTGCGATATCGGGCATGCCGTCCTTTTTGACCAGCGGAAACACGGCCGCCTTGACCGGGGCCAGGGCGGGCGAAAATCGCAGCAAATTCCGCTGCTCGCCCTTGACCTCCTCTTCATCATAGGCATCCACCAGAAATGCCAGCGTGCTCCGGTCCACACCCGCCGACGGCTCGATCACATACGGCACATACCGTTCACGGGCCTCCTCATCAAAGTACGCCAGCGGCCCTTTGAGATAATCCTCCGATTCGGCCTTCAGCGAAATCTTCGTCAGGTCGCCCTTGCTTTCGTACCAGTCGTTCATCGTCCGGATGCCGCGCTGGTGCTGGCGCAGGTCATAATCGGTGCGGTTGGCAATGCCCTCCAGTTCCTGCCAGTCGCCCGAGCCGAACGGAAACTTGTATTCCACATCCACGCACGCCTTGGCATAGTGCGCCAGCTCATCCGGATCGTGATCCCGGAAGCGCAAATTCTCTTTCTTGATTCCCAGATTCAAATACCAGTCAAACCGCTGCTGTTTCCAGTGCTCATACCACTGCTCATCCGTGCCGGGCTTACAGAAGAATTCCAGCTCGGCCTGCTCAAACTCGCGTGTGCGGAAGATAAACGCCTTGGTCGTTACTTCATTTCGAAAACTCTTGCCGATCTGGGCGATGCCGAACGGCACCTTCACACGCGTGGAGTCCAGCACATTTCGGAAATTGGCAAAAATGCCCTGGGCCGTCTCCGGCCGCAGGTACAACGTCATTGTATCGTCAACATTGGCCCCCATCTGGGTCTCGAACATCAGTTTAAAAGCCATCGGCGGGGTAAACTGGCCGACGGTGCCGCAGGCCGGGCACACCTTGCCGGCCAAATCGTGCGGCCGGGCCGCTTCCGTCTCAATATCCACGTGTTCGGTGTGTTCTTCGGCCGTTCCCTCTCGACTGTCCTGCAAGTGATCAACGCGCGTGCGGGTGTTGCATTTTTTGCACACCGTCACCAGGTCGGCAAACTTATCGGCATGGCCTGAGGCCTTCCAGACCATCGGGTGCATCAGGATCGAGCAGTCCAGTCCGACCACATCATCCCGCATCTGCACCACGTGCTTCCACCAGGCGTTACGGACATTGCGTTTTAATTCGGCCCCCAGGGGCCCGTAGTCATAACAGCTTGCCAGCCCCCCGTAAATCTCGCTCGATTGAAAAATGAATCCCCGTCGCCTGCACAGCGACACAATGTCGTCCAGTTTTGCCAGTTTTGCCATAATCTCTTTCCTGTTATACACTTACATTAATCATTTCCGGACACAGAAACAGGCAGTATAACGAACCGAAAGCCAAAATACAAGAATCGGCATTCATTGGAAAAAACTGGAAAAACAGCGGTAAACATGCTACGCTTTGGAAGCGTCCTTAACGGAGGATTAAAGAATAAGGAGTAATCGACAGCATGATTCGCTTTCAATGTCCCAACTGCAATACCATCCTGCAGATCGGCAAAGAATATGCCGGCCAGCCCGTGCTGTGCTCATCCTGCAATACTCAGCTTATCGTTCCGCAAACACCCGCCCCCGAACCGACCCTGAACAAAGCTGACCCTAAGACAATCATCTGTATATGCGGACAATGCAAGTCCACATATAAAGTTCCGGCCGCTGCGGCTGGTCGGCAAATTCCCTGTCCCAAATGCGGCCACACCGCCCTGATCCCCGAAGACCAGCAGGTTGTCACCGAAAGCAATACCATGCGATTCAGTTGCCCGACCTGCCGACAAAGTTATTGCGTATTAGCCAAATATGCCGGCAGAAAATTCGACTGCCGTGCCTGCCGGAGACCCTGCATCATCCCCCAGCCCCGCCGTCCCGCGGAAGAACTCCCCATGCTCGAGCCGGATGATACCCCGGAAGAGGAAAACGCCCCTGTGCCGACTCCGGGTGCCGGTCCCGATCTTGGACTTTCCTTCAAACTGCAAGCGGACGAAGAAATCGGACAGTCGGATGAACTGACGCTCCTGCCGCCCCAGGAAACACACACAGCCCCTCCGCCGCCCCCTCCGCAGGTCCCCGAATCGGCTTCGTTAGGTGGAAAGACGGAAAAATCAAGCCCCAGGCCCTCCAAATCCAGGATTAAAATCGCCGCCGGTATTATTGCCGGACTCGTCGGATTTGTCGTTGGCTTTCTCGTGGTATACAATCTTGTCAAGCCGGACGATTCCCAAACGGACCCCGATATGCCCGCCGCCGCGCAGCAAACCGCCGTCCCCCAAACTCCCGACGCCATTCGTTTTGCCGAGTCTGTTGTCCGTCGCCTCCATCGCAATGCGGCCGATCTTTCAGACCTGAAGTATGAGTTTCCCGATGATATCTATGTTACTGATGCCGAGGTGCAATCGCTGGCCGGAGCCCTGAATATCGGCTCGCTCGATACAATTCAGTCTGTTGTCGAAGTTTCCCGCGAAGAATTCAGCGCCTCTCACTACCTTGTTCGAACCCTGGCCGCATCCTCAGACGGCCAGACACGGGAAGTCCAGATCGGCTTTTTTAACATTCTGGAGACCGATGAAGACACATTTCAGTCGGAATCCTTCAACTGGCTGATCGGCATAACGGTTATGGATGAAAATGGCATCCTGCTGGCGTCCGCGGGTCTGCACGATTCCGATACTCTGATCGCCCGCATGAACGAGTTAGTGGATGAGCACGGAGCCGGGTTTTCCGAAGAACAAGTCCGGGGCATCGGGCGTCTTTTTGCGGCGTTGGCCCCGTATATGTGTATGTTGATCATTCTCTTTTTGATCGCTCGCCTGATTATGATTATTTGCCAGGTGGCCGTCCTCATTAACAATGGGGAGCCGGGCTGGGCCATTTTTGTGCCCATGTACCGCCAGGTAGTGCTGGCCCGTGTTGCGGATAAGGACGAGTGGATGGGCTGGCTGTGCGGATTTGCCGAAGTCAATTTAATGTTTACGGATGTTTTTGGATTTCTGCCCGTCGTCTTTCTGCTTGCTTCCCCGTTTATCTACCTGATTTTTACCTTCATTTTTGCTCTTGGGATCGCCAAGGCCCACGGCAAGGGAATCGGCTTCGGACTCGGACTGTTCTTTTTGCCGATCATTTTCTACCCGATTTTGGCCTTTTCGGGCAAGGCATATGATTAACAGGCCTCCGGAGTCTTCTTTTTCTTTTTCTTGAAAACCGAAACAGGCCGGGTATAATTGCCGATATGTACAGGATACTTGTAGAAACGGAATTTCAAGCCGCCCACGGGGTTGAGCGTTCCGGCGGCGGCCGGGAGCAGCCCCATGAGCATCTTTGGCGGGTGCAGGCGGCCGTAAACTGCCGCGAGCTGGACCAGCGGCAGATGGGAATCGACTTTCTTGAACTCAAACCGCTGCTCGAAGACATCGTCGGCAAGTTTGAAGGCCGCCGGCTTGAACAGCACAAGGCGTTCAAGAAAGCCAATGCTACCGCGGAGATGGTGGCCCGGCTGATATACGATCAACTGGCCCCGAAATTGCCGCCCGAAAAAAAACTGGCCTGGATCGAGGTGACCGAGGCGCCGGGATGCCGCGTCCGTTATCTGCCGGATTGAGCCGGCCGCGAGCTTATTTTCGCAGGTCCGATTCAACGAAATCATAAGATACCGTAAATTCGCAGGATTTGATTCGTATGCAGTGTCAACAATGTAAAAAGCAGGCCGCTATAATTCATCTGACTGAGATTGCCGGAGGTCAGCGGAAAGAAACCCATCTCTGTCAGGCCTGTGCCCAGAAACAGGGACTGACTGTACAGGCACAGATTCCGCTCAATGAACTGCTCAGTACCCTGCTGAGCGTCCAGCCCGAAGCCGCCGCGGATGACAAAACACCGGCGGAGGAAAAAAGCTGCCCTCAGTGCGGCATGACACTCCGACGCTTCAGCAAGGAAACCCTCCTCGGCTGCCCGCAGGACTATGAGATCTTCGAAAAGAATCTTTTGCCTCTGATTGAGCGCACGCATAACGGCCGGACCGAACACTGCGGCAAGGTGCCCGCCTCCGTGGGACCGGATCAGGAAAAACAGATTCGGCTGACCGCGCTCAAGCGGAAGCTTGACAGTGCCGTCAAAAATGAACAATACGAAACCGCCGCCCGTCTCCGGGACGAGATCAGGAAACTTCAATGAAGCCGGCCGATCTGTCCAAGCAGCCCAGCCGCTGGCTCTGCCATGCCGGCCCTGATTGCGAAATCGTGGTCTCCTCCCGCGTACGGCTGGCGCGGAATCTGGCGGCGTTCGAGTTCAAACCCTGCCTGAGCCCCCAACGGCGTCAGGAACTGCTTGAGACGCTTACCCCGGTCCTGCTGGCGCTGTCGATCGATCAGCCGCTCTATTTCATTGATCTGGACAGTGCTTCCGTTCTGGATCGAGAGCTTCTGGCCGAGCGGCACCTGATCAGTGTGCCGCATGCCCGCGGCAGCGGACCCCGAGGCGTCGTCATCGCCGAAGGAGAGGGATTCAGCGCCATGATTAACGAGGAAGATCATCTGCGTATGCAGGTCTATGCGCCGGGCCTTCAGCTTGCCGCCTGCTACGAACGCATCAATGAGATCGACGATCAGCTTGAAAAGAAAATCAGCTATGCCTTTCATCCGCGATTCGGCTATCTGACCGCCTGTCCGACCAACCTCGGCACCGGCATCCGCGTTTCGGTTATGCTGCACCTGCCCGCCCTGAAAATGACCGGCCAGACGGAGAAATTCTTCAATGCTGCCCGTGACTGTAACCTGGCCGTTCGCGGCCTGTTCGGCGAGGGGTCCGAGGCCGTTGGCGATTTCTACCAGCTTTCCAACCAGGTCACACTGGGCGTTTCAGAGACCGAAGTAGTCGATGACTTCTGCCAAAGCGTCATTCCGCGAATTGTAAGCTACGAACGCACCGCCCGGCAGAAACTGCTTGATGAAAAAACCGATGCCTTGGATGACAAGATTCAGCGGGCCCTCGGCGTTCTCCGCAGCGCCCGCCTGATCAGTTCGCAGGAGGCCCTGATTTTGCTCAGCCAGTTGCGTTTGGGCGTTCATACCGGTCGCGTCCGCGAAATCCCCATTGCGACCATCAATGACCTGTTTCTCAAAATCCAGCCCGCTCATCTCCAGATGCAGGCCGGCAAAATCCTTGACCCTGACCAGCGAGATATCCTTCGCGCCCGTATCATCCGCTCGGCCCTCTCACAGAATTAAAAAACGCCCGGGCGATCCTACCCTGGAATTCCTTGACTCCGGTGGTCCCTGCCTGTTATTGTATCGCAAACCGGACAGGAACGATACAGACTGACGCATGAACCATCCTGATATACAGAATAGGATTGAACAAAATAGGGCCCGGCAGGTCTTGTTTTTGCTGTTTATCCTAGCCCTCTTTTTTGATGCGGCGGCCACCAGCGTTTTCATGATCCAGCACGGATCAGAGTACGAGCTCCATCCCCTCTTCCGTGTCAGTTCAGCGATTTTCGGGCCGGTGTACGGTCCTCTCTTGGGGGCGATATGCAAGGTTTTGTTCGGAATGGCTCTTGTTTTGATGCATCGGCCGCTTTCATTCATTGTGCTGCCGCTGGCTGCCCTCTGCTCCCTCTGTGCCGGTGCGTATAATCTCTTGGCATGGCCCCTCTACCAGATGGGCTGCCTCCGGTCTCTGCCCTTTTAAGAAGGCCCTTGCGTGTGTTATCCACGCGGCCTCCCGGCTTAATCGTACGAAGTGACTTCAGGATGAAGTGCCTGCAAAGAGGGCGGGATTTTTTTACCCTCGAGCAAATACCACAAAAGCGGACCTTCCGTTGTGCTTTGCTGCCGAATGATCCCGTCCGCGTCAATCACAAAGACCTCCGGTACGGCCCGGATCCCATACCTTCGGCCGACAAGCTGATTGCTGTCCACCAAAACGGGAAACGCAATGTCTTGCTCTCCGGCAAACCGGGCGGCCGTCTTCGGGGTTGCCCCCAGGGCCACAAAAATCACCTCGAATTCGCCCGATTTGTGCAGTCGATTCAGCAGCGGAATCTTGCCGCTGCAATACGGACAGCGCGTATTCCCGAAGACCAGCAGCACATCGCTGCCCCTGAAGTCGCGCAGGCAAACGGGCTGCCCATCCATCCGCTTGAGCAAAAAGTCCGGTGCGGGCAGGCCTTCTTCGGGCTCTGTTTTTACAGGCGTGACGCTTGTCTTGGAAGGAATAGCCGTTGTTTTTTCCTTCTGCAGCAGGATCGCCGTTTCCTCCTGATCGGCCAGCAGCCGAAGGCCGTTTAGATGGCTCCAGAGCCAGTATCCCTGCCAGACCTCAATTTCGTTGACTTCCGCCGGCAGCGGCTTATAGCCGGGTCCGTTGGGGTCAACATAATACGCTGCCGGGTCAATCCAGCCGGCCGCGGCGGCGTCCTCCATTGTTCGAATTTCCTGTCCGTTGACGATCCGCATCTGCTCCCAGGGCGCTGAGGTTCCCACCGGGCTTCCGCCGGCCGACGGCAGTTTCAGAGTCAGGTTTGCCTGGGCCGCATACAGCCAGTAGGCCCGTTTATTGCGAAGAAAATCATCGTCGCCGGGAACAAGCTGATACAGCAGAGTTTCATGATCAAGGGTATACAGAACGCCCTGAATCCAGCCCGCCGTGTGGGCCTGTTCAATTGATTTTTCCTCGATGCCGTTTTCGATCACCGCATCTGTCCACAACAGAGGTGTCATGCTCGAATAGCCGAAGAAATTCCAGCCCGCCTTCAGCGATATCCTGCGATCGGCCGTTTCCTCCAGCGGTTCCAGCAGGGGCGCAAACTGGTTCCATCCCTGCTGCAGCAGAATCCCGACGTCCGGACCGCCTCCGTTGGGCGTCAGCAGCAGGATATCCTCCTGTTCATTGGAAACGGAAGTGCCCGTCGAACAGAAAGTAACTGCGAAAGGCAGGGGATTGCCAAAAGCATCCGTTGGATCTCCTGCGATTGTAAATTCAATCGGCGGGCCGCCGCCGGGACCGGAGCCGGCCGGACCATTGGGGCCGTAGCAGCAGCCGCTCCCGCCGCCTCCCCCCCCGGAGCCGCCGGTACTGCCGCCGGGACCGCCCTGAAACGGAGTAAACGGGATATGAAAAGGCGTATCGTCGCCGGGCGTATAACAAATCTGATAAGGCACTTCGATAGAGTCTCCCTCGGTATGACAACGGGTAATCTGCCTGGCTCCGCCATAGGTTCTGAATTCGTAGGCGTTATACAGGGGCGAGCTGAATCGCGGCTGGAAGCTGACTCCCTGGCCGCAATCCCACGCGCTGATCGGACAGACCCCGCCGCACCCGGGATCCATCACACCCGGCACGTAGAGACTATTCGGCCAGAACATCGTCGGTTCCGGATGGCACGGTAGCCAGCCGTCGCCCCAGCCGTCCGGGGGTTCAAAGAGACCGGGAAAGTCCGTCCACGAAGGAAGACTGGAGGCCGCTCCCTGCGATCCCAACCCATAGATTTTCTCATACGTTCGAATAAAGTCTGTGATCATTTCCTGGGGCACGCCGAATTCCTGACAGTAGCCGCTCCAGGAAGGCCAGTAAAGGGTATTCCAGTAGCCCAGCTCAATGCCCATAACCGGACCGCAGAGCGTCTCATTTTCACAGACTCTCACCTGGATTGGAATCCGCATCGTCATTGTCTGGCACTGCGGAGAAGCGTCAAACAGGGTCATCGGCATCGTTTTGGGCATGGATTTGAGTAGCAATTCCGGGCAGTCCCCCACGGCCGCCGGATCGGTTTGCTGCATCTCCGGATCGTGCACAAAAAAATCCACCGTTGCGTAGTTGTTGCTGAGCATGTCCTCTTCCATCTCCAGCGGATAGCGGCCGGAAACCTCCACCCAAATGCGGTGGCCGCCGTGCAGGTCCGCCGGAACCGTCCATTGGATACAGGCCTCGTGTGTCCGCAGCGGCAGATCCATGTAGGTTGTGGGCAGGACGATTACCGAGTTGGAATCAATCGGTACACTGTTGACATCATCAAGATAAAAACGAGTGACGACATCAAAAACATTGGTTGTTCCCGTGTTTTTGATCGTAGCGCAGAGCAGGACGGTTTCGTTCGGATCCGGGAAGGCATTGCTGATCGTCACATCCTGATTGAATACGCTCAGGTCCACTCCCTGCGTGTTGGAGTGGTAGGAATTCTGCCTGTCATAGGCCTCGCAGCGATAGTCGTTGCAGGATACAGGCCGGCCCTGCGGATCGCTGCAATCATAGGAAGCTGTGCACTCGGCCGCGATCAGCGTAAACGGATCGGAAAAGGCGATCAGGTTCGGGTCGGTCTTGCTTTGTGCCGTGATGACCGCCCCCGTAACCCTGTGTTCCCAGGCCGTCGGGGCAAACACCGCCGTATGATCGACAATCACAAGATTCGGATCGGAAGAGATATACTGCACATTGTTCAAGTCAAGTTCAACGTAAAAATGCTCATGCAGATTTTTTTCCCAGGTTTCACCCAGCATGACAACCGCGTCATCCAGACCGCCGAGATAGCGGGGCTCGCCGGTAAAGTACAGCATCATGCTGTCCGTGCAGAGGCATTCATTGTCCAGGTACCCATAGCGGGAGACACACAGCTTGGTTTCGTAATCTTTGCCGGCCTCGTCAAAGGTATGGCTGTAGGTGTATCGGCCGCTGGATACCGACATGGATCCGGTCAGCGGGACCTCCTCGGTCGAAATCATCTTGGGATACACCGACCCCGCCCCCGGATTAAGAGACAGATACAGCGGCAGTCGCCCCAAGCTGCCGAAAAGAGAACCGGTCTTGAATTCATACTGGCCGAAATAATCCACCGGAAAACTGTTCATGTTCACGGTAACATTTTTGATTGTAATGGAATCGGCCCAGTCCCGGCGGCAGGAATACTTGATGGAGTTCACCGAATAGACAACCTGTGAGGCGCTGTAGGGTTCGGGCATGACAAAATCCAGCCAGACCTGACGGTCGGCTCCCGTAAACCCCGTGGTCACCTCCACCGTCCAGGAATAGACCCCGCCTGTTTCCGTGAGAGTGGAAGCAAGGTATCCATCCGCGTTGCTGTCGCCTTGAATGACCTCAATACTCGCGGGAACTCCGCTTGTGCCGTCAGGGCCGAAGACGGAAAGGTCCACCCGGGTGCCGGCGTGAATATCCGACCATTGACCGGTTGTGTCAAAAAGCATCAGCAGCCGTACAACAGAGCAGCCGTTAGGATCCGTTCCCGTATGACGACTGACGATAGAAAGCTTCCCGCTGTTCGAGTCGCTGATTGATTCCCGCAAGGTCAGGTTGTTCTGCGGATTGCCGGCACCATCGTCAACCGATGCGCTGAACTGACGGGTCTGCCCCAGCGTGTATCCCCAGTGATCCAGCGCGTAATCAAAAAGATCCAGCGTCCGGGAATCCGGCTCCGGGCCGATCCCAATCGGCGATGAGACGGCATGATTGGAATACTGTACCCCGTCGGCATAGACAAATACCTGCGCCGTGGTATCGATAACATCATTCCAGGTAAAGTGGTTGAGGTATTGATTCCCGGCGGAAGACAAATCGCCGAAATTGATATGGGTTTCCGGAATATCCGCACTGCCAAAACCGTAATAGACAAAGCCGTTGGGGTTTGGATTCAAGGTCAGCTTGATCGGCAAAGTCCCCAGGCCGGTAAAGGAGGAACCTTCCATGAATTCATAATCTCCATTCGGGTTTACCGGAAAATTATTTTGTACGGTCCGGGCGGTCGTGATGTAAATCTCATCGTGGTAGGTTCGATTGTTATTGTAAAAAATAGAATCTACGGAGAATACGATATCGGACACGGAATACGACGGAGGAATGGAAAAATCCAGATACGCGATTTTATCCGCTCCGGAAAAGTTGCTCGCTACGGCAATCGTCCACTGATTTGAAACCAGGGTAGACGACAGGGTATTGTCCTCGTTATTCTCAAAGCCCGTGCTTAAGTCAATGTTATCGGTCAGCGGAGTGATGCCGTCTCTGTTATAGAGCGATATCTTCACGGTTGTCGGAGTGTAGATATTGGACCATTGCCCCGTGGTGTCGAAGTAAAGATACAGGCGGGCCGTAGAGGATCCGTCCGGCTGGGCATCCAGCAGGTTCCGCAGAATAAAGAAGCCTCCGTTATTTGTATTCGGCAGGGGATCGGCAATCGTGCCCGTAAAGCCGGCCGCCGGCTCCTCAAGGTCGTCGGTCAGCGTGAAGCTGAAATCAATCGGCTCGCCCGGGAAATAGCAGTCGGGATTGGCCGAAAAACCCGTAATGGCCAGACTGCCGCTGCCCTGTGCGTTTTCGGCGCTTAGCGTAATCGGGCCCGCATAATCATGCGCATAGCCCCACTTGTCCGCATAAATATAAAAATTCGCGGTTGTATCAATATAGTCATCCCATTTCCATATATTCGTATAGTCCCCGTCTGACTCGGTGACGGTGCCGTTGTTGATGTGGGTCTGGCCCAGCGAATCGGCTGCATGTACACCATAAAACAGCAGGCCGTTTTCATTCGGCGTCATCGGCAGATACGCCGGCATTCGCCCGAGAGCGCCAACCTCCGAACCGGTGGTAAACACCACCCCGTATCCGGTCGGCCTCAGATACTGTTCGGCAATATAAATCTCGTCTTCAAACGTGGTATTGTAGTTGTATTTGATATATTCCACGGCGATCAAAATGTCCGAAATCGACAGCTCCGGCGGCACCTCGAAATCCAGGTAGGCGATCTTATCGCTGCCGCCGAAATTCGCGTCCACATACACCGTCCACAGGGTTTCCGTCAGCGTCGAAGACAGATGCACGCCGTCATTGTTCTCAAAGCCCGTCGTTCGGATGATTTGATTATTCAGGGGTGCCGATCCGTCCGGGTTATACAAGCTGATACGAACCTCTGTTCCGGCCCGAATATCCGACCATTGGCCGATGGTATCAAAATAAATAAACAGCCGTGCAGTTGCGGTTCCGTCCTCGGCAATTCCCATGATTTTACGCAAAATCGAAAGACGCCCGTCGTTGCTGTCTCCGCGGGAATCGCTGAGCTGGCTTGAAAAACCGGAAAGCGGCAGCAGCGTCGAGTCGGATAAATCAAACGTAAACGTCAGGTTTTGCCCCGGCACATAATGAGTTGCGTCGCACTGCCAGTTCGCGATTGAAATCGCATCAGATGGGGTAAGCACGGCAAACGTATCTGTCTCTGTCAACGGGATTGAACCGGTTGTTTCGGCGTAAATCTGATACGTCCCGGGCAAATACGAAGGTACATACGAGGCCGTTGCCTGGCCGTCCTGTACCTGGCCAGCGAAGGTCTGCGCCACGCCGATTGGATTGGTTACGGTAATCTGGCAGAAGTCATTGACATCGTAGACTGTAATCTGCACAGTCTCCAGCGGCCCCAGCCAGTCAACATCCGTCTGCAGCAGACCCGACTGATCTGCTGAAGCGGGCAGTACTGACCAGATCCCCAGCAGCACCGCAAACCAGCCATATTGTTTTGCAATTCGCCGCGCCATCCTCACTCCATACAGAAACACAGCCATTGTTCGGCCAGGATCGACAAGTCCACCAGATCAATCTTTGCATCCAGAAAAATATCTGCCGCCGGAGCCGGGTCCGCTGCGCTCCAGGCCGCCGCCAAGACGGCAAAATCCTCAAGATTAATCACCCCGCTGACGGCCAGATCCGCCGCCAGGCATTTGTCGATGACCAGCAGATCCGCCTCGGCGTATTTCCCCGCCGCCGCTGCAATCGGCCACTGAATCGTATGATTGGCCGGATCGGACAGATCGTAACTTTCAAGAAAAGCTCCCGCTGCGTCAAAACGCCGCAGGTACACCAGTGTATTCGGCGGCGCCTGCTGCAGGGCTGCCGGGTTTTCAAGCGTCAGCACGCTGTCGCCGGTTAGCCCCTCCGGCCCGGTGTCAAAGGCCGCCAGTGTCATCGGATACATCAGGTTTGCCGCGTTCGGGTCATACACCAGGGGATCCCGGAGAATCGTCTTGGATGTGTCGGCTTTTGTGATTTGTAAATAACCGCGGGTGGGCGGGGGCGGCGGCTGCCGCAGGAGCGACATTGAAAGGGTATTCGGTTCTGAGGCCGTTCGGCCCAGCGCCCGGAACGAATCGGGAAATACGGCAGTCGATTCGGTCTCGGCCGCGACGGAAAAGTGGAGATCAAAAGAAGAGGCAAGCGAACAAGCACTCAGCGAAAGGACAAGATAAATCAACCACACCCTCATACTCCCGTCCACCCTCTCGGCCAGTCCCCCTTTCATGTTTCCATCCTTAAGTCATAAGGAATAAGTAAACCTTACACATCAGTAATATACCGGATTGAGAGCAATAATACAAGAAAAAAAGTGTCCCTTCTGTGTTTATGTAAATTTCTGTTTCGAATAAACTTACGGCCTGAATCCATGCGATTGGCGGCCCGGTCCGATCAATCGTAACTCGTTTTTTTCTCGAATCTTAAGATATTATTTTGGGCCGTTTATCGCGTCTTGGAACCGGATGCTAAGGATCATTAATTTTCAACTTTTCAGTGTATTTCCGGGCATTCAGTGGGTAATAATAGAGTGGAAAATAGAGAATACTTACAGGAGTTAAAATGGACAAAGAGCAATTGGCGGCGCGGATTAAGGAGGCGTCTTATCTGGAAGGGGATTTTTTGCTTCGCAGCGGCAAGCGGAGCAAATACTACCTCGATAAATACCTGTTTGAGACGCAGCCGGATATCCTGCGGGCGCTGGGGCAGGAATTCGTCAAGCACATGGCTGACGAGGTGACGGTGATTGCCGGGGCGGAGCTGGGGGGGGTGGCGCTGGCGGCGGCGACGGCGCTGGCGGCCGGCCGGCCGTGGGTCATCATCCGCAACAGCAAGAAGGATTACGGCACGAGCAAGATGATCGAGGGGATGCTGAAGGCCGGCGATGTGGTGCTGCTGGTGGAGGACATTGCCACCACCGGCGGGCAGGTGCTTGAGGCGGCTAAAATCATCACCGAGGCCGGGGCCAGGGTGGACCGCATTGTCTGCACCATCGACCGCAGGCAGGGGGCCCGCGAGAACATCGAGGCGGCCGGGTATGCCTTCGAGAGCATCCTGACGAAAGAGGACCTGGGCATTACCGATTAAAGGGATCTCTGACGCTTTTCAAAGAGCAGCTACCTTTTTTATGATCTGTGCGGCGGCCTTGTTTTTTGAGACATGATGCCACGTCTGCCAGGGGGCGGAGGGGGTTTTGAGGTGGATGGTGGATTTGTCGGCGGCGATGGCGGCCGGCGCGTTGGCGACGATCAGGTCGAGATGCTTTGCGTTCATCTTTTGTTCGGCGCTGGTTTTGATGCGTCTGTCTTCGAGGGCGAATCCGACGAGGGTCTGGTGTTTCTTTTTATGGCGGCCGGCCCAGGCGAGGATGTCACGGGTGGGTTTCAGTCGCAGGGTCAGGGGGTCGCCTGTTTTTTTGAGTTTTGTCGCGGATGCGCGGGCGGGTTTATAGTCGGAGACGGCCGCGGCCATGATCAGGCAGTCGCAGCGGGGGAATTCGGTGCGGGTGGCCATGAACATCTGGTCGCTGGTGACGGCGGGGATGACGCGGGCCCCGGCCGGCGGCCGCAGGGCGGTGGGGGCGGTGATGAGCGTGACCTTGTGGCCGGCGCGGAGGGCGGCGCGGGCCAGGGCATAGCCCATTTTGCCGCTGGAGGCGTTGGAGAGAAACCGCACGGGGTCGAGGTATTCGCGTGTGCCGCCGGCGGTAATCAGGATTTTCAGTTTTTTCTTTCTGCGCATCATGGGGGGTATTGTATCAGAAGCGTTTGTAAAGAAAAGTGAAATGGGCGGATTTCCGTGTTTTTGGGCCAAAAACGCGGTTTTGTAGGTATTTTTCCTGACGCCAAGTTTGTCCATTCCTTTTCCTTTTTTGTCCGCTCTTTGTTCTGTTTTGTCCGTTTTTTGTCCGAAAATTGCCGCTTTTTCTCCTGTTTTTTCCGAGTTTTGCCGCGATTTGATTGGGTCAAAGAGAAAAG
>JAHDQI010000344.1 GCA_018433925.1 Phycisphaerae bacterium
ATCCGGGGTACGTACACTGGCGGCTGTATTATATGTTCTGTTGCGGATTGGATGGATGGCTACGCTGATCTATGCGCCGACCCTTGCGATCCTGGTAGCGGCCGGTCTCAGTCCCGCCTGGTTTTGGCCCGTTGTATTCATCATCGGATTAAGCAGTACCTTTTATACGGTGCTTGGCGGGATTCGGGGGGTGATTGTTACGGATGCGATTCAGTTTGTAGTGATCTTTGCCGGGATTGCAGTGACGGTTCTTTTTGTCCTGATGAACCTGCCGGTTTCATTCGGTGAAGTAGGCCGTTATCTTCAGCAGGAGGGACTGACGAAGTGGATCGATCTTTCGCTGGATCCGACTCGGACCTTTACCGTCTGGTCCTCACTGGTCGGGTATACAACGGCCGTAATCAGTATGTATATCGCCGACCAGATGTCCCTGCAGCGGTACCTCGCCGCCGGAGACGAACGTTCGGCGAGTCGATCTTTTACGTTCAATATTGTTGGCGCCATGGTGATTATTATCATGTTGGCTCTGGTGGGGGTGTCTCTGGCGTGCTGGTATCACTTTGTTCCGGATGCCGGATTGCCCCGGGATCAGGACAAGATTTTTCCCTATTTCATCGCGACTCAGATACCGGTGGGTGTTGCCGGTCTTCTTCTGGCAGCGATACTGGCGGCTACCGTCAGCAGCATTACAAGCGGGATCAACACCCTGGCGGCCACAATCACAATTGATTTCAGGATGCGATTCGGCACTCCGCTTCCGCCGGACCGGCAAATTCGTTTTGCCAGAATTTCGAGTTTGGTCATCGGGCTGTGTGCTACCGGTGCGGCAGGCCTGATTGGACGTCTGGGGACTATTTTTGATATTGCGCAGATTTTACTGGGTACCTTTTTGGGCCCGCTTTTAGCTATCATGATCCTGTCAATGGTGAAAATAAGGGTCAATCTTTTTCTCCTGATCACAGGCGTGGTTCTTGGCGTTCTGGCTGGTTTCGGGGTAACCCAGATAGGGTGGGCTAGTCTCTGGGTGGCTCCGCTGGCTTTCTTTCTGAGCATTATCCTTCCGTTACTTGCAGGGCTTCTGCGGGGGGCGGAGCAACCTGTGGAGCAGGCGCAATGAATAAACGAACACTTGGCAGAACCGGGATTAAAGTGTCTGAGATTTCCTTCGGCGGGGTTGAGATCGGCTGTCCCTACGGGATCGGTGTAAACAGTGAGGCCGATATGATTTCTCAGTCAGAGGCCATAGGGTTAATCCGGGAAGCCCTGGACAGGGGCATCAATTTTTTTGATACGGCTCACGTGTATGGCAAAAGTGAGATGATTATAGGACGGGCTCTGCGGGACCGTCGGAATCAAGCTGTTCTTTGTACCAAGTGCGGGTCGTTGCTGGACGAGAAAGGGCGGTTGCTGCCTCAGCAGGAGATTGCGAAGGTTATAGATCAGTCGTTTCAGCAGAGCTTGCAGAATCTCCAGACGGATTATCTTGATGTTTATATGATTCATAATGCCAACCGGGAGATTCTCGACAACCCGGATATTCTTGAGATCATGACCCGATATCGCCAAAAAGGACCGGTCCGCTCGATTGGCCTTTCTGTGTATACCGGTGAAGAAACGGAAAAAGCGATTCAGAGTGATGTGTGGGATGTGATCCAATTGCCGATTCATTTGATGGATCAGCGGCACAGTGAACATTTTACTGCGGCTCGTCAGCGTAACATTGCCTTGGTTGCCCGCAGTGTTCTGTTTAAAGGAATTTTAACCGATCGGGGTCGAGATCTGCATCCGGCTCTTGCGTCCGTCATAAAACACCGAGAGAAATGTACCGCTTTTTTGGGGAAGGATGTGCCGTCGCTTTCGCAGTTGGCGACGAAGTTTGTGCTGTCTTTTCCTGAAATTACCTCTGTGTTGGTGGGGATTGACCGGGCGGATTATTTGCACGCGGCAGTGGAAGTGGCGGATGGAGGTTATTTTGATGAATCGCGGATGTCATTGCTGAGAAAGCTTCAATATCCGGATCCGGATTTTCTGGACCTGACTGAGTGGAGGAAAAAAGGATGGCTGACATGAAAAGCGGCATGGAAGTATGAATTTATTTGTATGGTTCATGAATTCAAAAACTGTTGTAAAAAAATATAAATTTTCTGAGAGTTTATGATGGCGTTGGATCTACATGTAGTCAGGAGTTTGGTGGAAGAAGCGATTGATTTAAATCGACTCAGGCGTGGGCATCAGCGGCAGCAACGGATAGCAGAGAGAAAAGTCCCTGATTACGCGCCGTTGCTTTTGGGGCATACTGAAAATACGATAGGAAATTCTAAGGACAATCGTTCTTACAAACTGGGAGACCATGTTCTCTGCGGCGGGTATCATGTTCCGGAACTTGAAAACTACCCTCATGTTCACTTGGCTCGACAGGTCATCGATCCTGAAGCGATGCTTTACGAAGCCTTGTGGGAGTTATTAAGCTGGGCACGAACACCGAGCGATGCCCAACTGTCCGTTCGGCCTAATCTTGTATGTATTTTGCCTACTTGTTTTGGGATGAAATATCATCTGAATGATGAAGGGGCTGCTTGGTTTTCGGAACGGATTACGATTGACCAAGCTCTTGATACGGACTTGGATGATATACAAAATCTCGGCGATATCCCTCTGGTTCTTGAACATCTTCAGTATTTCAAAGAGAATCTTCCGGACGGCGTGGAAATAGAGTGTCCGCTTGCTGTGGGGCCCCTCACCCTGGCCGATTGTATACTCGGTGAGTCCATATGGATTTCATTTTACGAAAATCCCGAGAAACTACATCGCCTGATCGAGCATATTACCGATGCCATCATACGGTTGCTTGCCTTATATAAACAGGTGATTGGTGAGTCTATTGGCACCCTGCGAACCGGCCCACTTTATTTATCTTCAGGCGGCGTCAAAGTAAGCAATGACAGCATGGTTATGTTGTCGCCGGAAATGTTCGGGGATTTTATACGGCCGGCCAATTGTAAACTTTATAAAGCCTTCTGTGGCGGTTACCACCATTCTTGCGGATATTATCCAGATCATTTGGACGTTCTTTGCCAGACCCAAGATCTAACGGTCATCAATTTTGGCCAGCCGGAATTGTGGGATATGCCGGATGCGGTAAACCGTATTTTCCAAAGCGGAAAGTTTTACTATGGTGGCTGGCAGAGGTTGCCCGGTGAGCCCATCGAGGAGTATTTACGAAGAGGCGTAGAACTTTGCGGGCCGCAGCGGAATCGCGCGATTCTTTTTGCAAAAGGCCCCGGCCCATGGCCGGACCCTGTTCAGACAATGGATCTCTGGTATTATTTGCAGGACACGGTTTATCCACCATAGTCTGCCTTGTCGTGCGTTTATGAAATAAGATTATTACTATAGGAGAAATTGGTGTGAACAAGCACATGAGGGAATTATTTAATCTTGATGGAAAAGTTGCGATTGTGACCGGGGGAGCCGGCTGGCTGGGCCGTTTTTTTACGGAATCATTGGCGCAGTCCGGTGCCAAAACCGTGATTGTGGATTACAATCAGGAGCTGTTAAAGAAGGCCGTTGAAGAGTTTCAAAACGATGGACTGGCGGTCGAAGGCGTTGTCGGGAACGTCATGCAGGACCGTCCGTTATGTGAGTGTATTGATAAGATCGCGGCCGATTTCGGGCGAATGGACATCCTTGTGAATGCAGCGGTGGTTCATTGCGGAGGGGAATTTGACGGCATCCGCTTCGAGGATTTTGAGAAGGCGTATTGTAATTCAAGCGCTTATGCGGTTGCTTCCAAACAGGCCGCGGTGCATATGAGAAAATGCGGAGGCGGTTGTATTATTAATATTGCCAGCATGTACGGACTGGTTACCAGCTACCCTGAGGTATACGAGGGAATCACAACGCCCAACTCGATTACATACAGCGCCGATAAGGCCGCGGTGATCCACATGACGCATTATATGGCGGTTTATCTGGCAAAAGACAAGATTCGGGTCAATTGTGTCAGCCCGGGTCCTTTCCCGAATCGAAACAAGGATCTTTATGCCGACAATCCCGTAATGGATGAATTTCTGATACGCTTGGGACAGAAAACACCCATGGGGCGAATCGGCCGTCCGTGGGAACTGAAAGGCGTCATTGCTTTCCTGGCTTCGGAGGCG
>JAHDQI010000138.1 GCA_018433925.1 Phycisphaerae bacterium
CGCATTCGTGTCCGGGCTTCCGGATCCTCGCTGACCCACTCGGCGATAATATCCCGCGCTCCGGCAAGGGCCTCCTCGGCCGTTTCGACCTCTTTTTCCGGGTTGACAAACGCGGCCGCCTCATTGTCCGGATCAAAATCTCCCTGTTCAAACAGGAGTTTGGCAAGCGGCTCAAGGCCCTTCTCTTTGGCAATACTGGCCCGTGTACGGCGTTTGGGACGATAAGGAAGGTAGAGATCCTCAAGAACAGCCAGCGTCTCGGCCGCCATGACCGTTGCCTGTAATTCCGGCGTAAGTGTCTCCTGTTTTTCGAGGGATTCCAAAATTGCCTGCCGCCGTTTGTCCAGTTCGGCCAGTTGCTCCAGCCGGTCGCGGATTGCCGTGATCGCCACTTCATCGAGACTGCCGGTGGCCTCTTTGCGGTAACGCGCGATAAAGGGCACCGTGGCTTTGTCTTTCAGCAGCGCCGCCGCCGCCGTCACCTGCCTGGGCTGGATATTCAGTTCCTGCGCAATCGTTCGAATATATTTTTCTTCCATGATTTCCGCTTTCGCAATCCGGGGAAAAACAAAAAGGTCAGACCCGGCCGTGTTCGGCCGGTGATCGGCTCATTTCCAATTTCCGACAGCGTTTCAGCATCCGGGATATTGTACGGGGGACACCGGCGGAGGTCTATGAAAATTTCAACCCGCCAAAGACGTTCCGCATAAAGCGCTCCCCCTTTTTTTCAAGGGGGAGTGTCGCGCAGCGACGAGGGGGTATCATTCAGCCCGCCGAAGGCGTTCCATCTCCGGCAGTCCCTTGTCACCCCGGCCCCCGAGCCGGGGTCCATTTCCTGTAGGGTGGGCTCTTAGCCCACCGCTTTTTTCTTACAGGCTACCCAACCCCCTCCAATCCGCAAGGTTTCTCTCCATCCCGACCATTATGTCCACCAAGTCCCACTTCGTCCATGTTCGTCTGTGTTGTCATTCCGGGCTTGACCCGGAATCCAGGCGACTAACGACTAATGACTTTTCACTAACACCCCCAACGGCGGTTTTAAAATCCCCCGTGATGAAGTAAGTCGACTGAAGAGA
>JAHDQI010000099.1 GCA_018433925.1 Phycisphaerae bacterium
AAGAACATAGATAGTTAAGTCGCCAAGTGCGGCTTGATCATAAACCTCGGCGAGGCTAAGTGGTCATCCGTTTTCCCCCCCAGACGGACCCACCTCCTCGCCAATTTTTTTGCGCACTTTTCCATGATAGTTATAAAGAGGGGGGATATCTTATATTATATAAGTTATTTTTGAACAGGGACTTGTCGAAAAATACAAGCATCTGAGCAGATAATACAGATACACTTAAGATTGAAAATGGAAAGTAAAATCATTTCATATAGGACATATGGGGTCTATAAACAAATATTGTTTTGTTATTTTTGTTGAATATCCCTATATTTATGAGAAATTGACTTTGATTTCTTTTAAGCGAAGCATGTCTTTTTTTAATGATTTTCGATCAAGAATCAAAAATGCCGACTTATTCTGCAAGTAATTGTTAGAAAACAGGGGAATTATAAAGACAGGATAGAATGCATGAACGGAGCGGATTTTAAACAAGCAATTAAATTAATCGACAATGCTTCTTCTGTGCTGATTACCACTCACTTTCGGCCGGATGGAGATGCCTGCGGATGCCTGCGAGCGATGATGGACGGGCTGACCGGTAGGGGCAAGCGTGTGTTTGGACTTTTGCTTTCACCGCCCGCAAACTGGTATGCCGCCATGTTTGAGAAAAAAATTCCTGTTTTGGACAATGATATTACGCAGGATCAATTGATGGAGGGGTATTTTGATACATGCGATCTGATCATTCTTGTAGACACAAACAGCCGTATTCAGCTTCCGGGGTTTTCTCCATGGCTTGAGAAGGTCAGAGGGAAAAAGAAGGTTCTGGTGATTGATCACCATGTAACAGGAGACGGTCTTGGCGATGTGGAACTGATTGATCCGGATGCGGCGGCGGCAGGAGAGATTGTATTTGATTTGTTCAAAACAGCGAGCTGGCCGATTACGGCGTCGATTGCGGAGGCGATCTTTATTGCCCTGTCCACAGATACAGGCTGGTTCCGATTTGGCAATGCTGACAGCCGAATCTTTCACACCGCCGCGGAACTGATAAACGCAGGCGCCCGGCCGGATATAGTATATCGTCGACTGTACCAGGGTTTTTCGCCGGCACGCCTGCGCCTAATGGTGCGAATGCTGGAGCATTTGGAGCTGTTTGAGAGTGAACAGATCGCCGTTCAGTATATTTTGAGAAAAGATTTTGATGATACGGGAGCGAGCGGGCCGGATACGGAAAATCTTATCGATGAATGCCAGCGAATCTCAACAGTGGAAGCGGCGGCACTGCTGGTGGAACTTTCGGACGGGCGGTTTCGTTGTTCGTTACGGAGCAAAGGCCAGGTGAATGTTCGGGCAATTGCGCAGAAATACGGTGGGGGGGGGCATACGCTGGCCGCGGGGGTGACGCTGGATGGACCGCTGGAGGTCGCACGGCAAGCCATAGTACAGGAAATAGCGGCCCAAATCGGATAAAAATGATATAACGTCTTGAATAATATAGACATATATAGACGACAGGAAATTGATTCTGAAAAATAAAGTAAGTTTTTCTGAAACAATTTCTGTGGTTTTTGGTCATTAGCAGTATACAAAATACCGTTTTTATGTTGACTTATGGGGTCCGATATCCCGATTTTGTAAAAAAAATCGAAAAAACTTCAAAAAAATCGAAAAATTTAGATTGACGTTTTTTCGATTCGCTATAGACTTACATGACTGGAGCGAGGTTACGGGTTTAAAACGGTGGTGAAAACAGAAACGGCTTTTGGATTTTGAAAAAAAATCTAAAAATCAGTTTTTTTACTTGACTGCTCAGCGGAAGTGAGTAAACTTCCGGGTCTCAGCCGATGTCGCTGATCTCTTGAGCAGCGGCATTTTTTATTGTTCTTTGAGATAGGAATAGACGGTGGTTGAAGCTTTAGAGCCGACTGGCCCTGCGGACATGCGTCCTTTGTCAGATGCGGCTATCTGTCGGGCTCGTAGCTCAGCTGGCTAGAGCGCACGCCTGATAAGCGTGAGGTCGGAAGTTCAAGTCTTCCCGGGCCCATTACTTGATTTCGGGCGATTGCCGTTTTGGGTAATCGCAAAGGTCCGGGGACGTAGCTCAGCTGGGAGAGCGCCGGCTTTGCAAGCCGGAAGTCGTGGGTTCGAGTCCCATCGTCTCCAGTAGGAAATCAGTCGGCGGGATTGCCGACAGGTTTTATAGAATGCTCTTTGACAAGTGCAGATTGGTTGAATCGTGGGAAATGAAACAAGTATTTTCATTCACCACTCAAGCGTTAACACCAACCTGGACTGCTTATTGAATCCGATAGGCAGTCGGCGAAAGGCCATGCAATCGCTGATTGATATGGTCAAGTTACAAAGAGTGTATGGGGGATGTCTTGGTGTCGAGAGGCGATGAAGGACGTGACAGGCTGCGATAAGCCCGGGGCAGGAGCCGAGTATCCGTTAATCCCGGGATGTCCGAATGGGGAAACCCGGCGGAAGCGGGCAACCGTCTTCCGTCATCCATGGCTGAATGCATAGGCCATGCGAAGCGAACGCAGGGAACTGAAACATCTCACTACCTGCAGGAAAAGAAATCAACCGAGACTCCGTTAGTAGCGGCGAGCGAAAGCGGAAAAGCCCAAACCAAAAAGCTTGCTTTTTGGGGTTGCGGGCGCCGATCAGGAGTTACAAAGACACGGTCAGCAAAACGGTCTGGAAAGTCCGACCACAGAAGGTGATAGTCCTGTATGTGAAAACCGATGTCCTCCGTTATGTTCGGCGTACCAGAGTAGCACGGAGCTCGTGGAACTCCGTGTGAAGCTGGGGGGCCCACCCTCCAAGGCTAAGTACTCCTCGACAACCGATAGTGCAAAGTAGCGCGAGCGAACGATGAAAAGAACCCCTACTAGGGGTGTGAAAAGGACCTGAAACCATACACTTACAAGCTGTAGGAGCCCTATGGCTGTCCTTCGGGGCAGCAACGGGTGACTGCGTGCCTTTCGCATAATGAGCCGGCGAGTTACTGTTTGTGGCCAGGTTAAGCATCTCAGGTGCGTAGCCGTAGCGAAAGCGAGTCTGAATAGGGCGAATTGAGTCGCAGGCAGTAGACGCGAAACCAAGTGATCTATCCATGGCCAGGTGGAAGAGGATGTAAAAATCCTTGGACGACCGAACCCACTAACGTTGAAAAGTTAGGGGATGAGCTGTGGAGAGGAGTAAAAGTCTAATCAAACTTGGAGATAGCTCGTTCTCTCCGAAATAGCTTTAGGGCTAGCCTTGCGGAAATACCTGTTGGGGGTAGAGCGACTGATTGGGTATAGGGGGCTACCCGCCTACCTACCTCTACCAAACTCCGAATACCAACAGGCTTATCGCAGGAGTCAGACTGCGGGGGATAACCTTCGTGGTCGAGAGGGAAACAACCCAGACCGCCAGCTAAGGTCCCGAATTTCGTGCTGAGTTAGAAAGGAAGTCCGATTGCTGTGACAATCAGGATGTTGGCTTAGAAGCAGCCACCATTTAAAAAGTGCGTAATAGCTTACTGATCGAGCAGTTGGGTGCCGATAATGACCGGGAATAAGCCGAAAACCGAAGCTGCGGATGTTTTAAGACGTGGTAGGAGAGCGTAGCAGTCAGCGTCGAAGCGGTACGGAAACGAGCCGTGGAGCGACTGTTAGTGATTATGCCGGCATGAGTAACGATAAAGCAGGTGAGAATCCTGCTCGCCGAAAACCTAAGGTTTCCTGGGGAAGGGAAATCCGCCCAGGGTTAGTCGGCCCCTTAGTCCAGGCCGAAAGGCGTAGACGATGGACAGCAGGTTAATATTCCTGCACCATGTTGTCGGACGAAAGAAGTGACGCATTCTCACAGGTCATCCCGTGATTAGTCGTGCGGGTTCCGCAAGGACCAGGCCGATTTAAGATGCCGAAGTGACTGACGAGAGTGCCGAGAAATAGCTTCTGTAGGTTGATGGCAGCATGACCGTACTAAAACTGACACAGGTAGGTGAGGAGAATATCCTCAGGCGCTCGAGATAACCGTCCTTAAGGAACTAGGCAAATTGACCCCGTAAGTTCGCGATAAGGGGTCCCTCCAGATGCTTATATTTCGATATCGGCATGCTGAGGGCGCAGTGAAGTGGCTCTGGCGACTGTTTATCAAAAACACAGTTCTCTGCCAACACGAAAAGTGGATGTATAGAGAATGACGCCTGCTCGGTGCCGGAAGGTTAAGGGGATGGGTCAGCTCCTTCGGGGGCGAAGCTCCTAACTGAAGCCCCGGTAAACGGCGGCCGTAACTATGACGGTCCTAAGGTAGCGAAGTTCCTTGTCGGGTAAGTTCCGACGTGCATGAACGGCGTAACGACTGGAGCACTGTCTCAAGGACGGACTCGGTGAAATTGTAGTTGTGGTGAAGATACCACGTACCCGCGGCAAGACGGAAAGACCCCGTGAACCTTTACTGTAGCCTGGTATTGACGCCTGGCATATCATGCGTAGGATAGGTGGGAGGCTGTGAAGTGGTGCTTCCGGGCATCACTGAGCCAACCTTGAAATACCACCCTTGCTATGTTAGTCGCCTAACCGTGACCCGTGAATCCGGGCATGGAACCGTGCTAGGTGGGCAGTTTGACTGGGGCGGTCTCCTCCAAAAAGGTAACGGAGGAGTTCAAAGGTACCCTCAGCGTGGTTGGCAATCACGCGTCGAGCGCAAAGGTAAAAGGGTGCTTAACTGCGAGACTGATAGGTCGAGCAGATGCGAAAGCAGGACTTAGTGATCCGGTGGTTCTGTGTGGAAAGGCCATCGCTCATCAGATAAAAGGTACTCCGGGGATAACAGGCTGATCGCCTCCGAGCGTTCATAGCGGCGAGGCGGTTTGGCACCTCGATGTCGGCTCATCACATCCTGGGGCTGAAGGCGGTCCCAAGGGTTCGGCTGTTCGCCGATTAAAGTGGTACGCGAGCTGGGTTCAGACCGGCGTGAGCCAGGTCGGTCCCTATCTGCCGTGGGCGCAGGAATCTTGCGGGGATGTTTCTTTAGTACGAGAGGACTTGGAAGCACTGACCTCTGGTGTACCGGTTGTGGCGCTAGCTGCAGCAGATCGGAAGAGCA
>JAHDQI010000275.1 GCA_018433925.1 Phycisphaerae bacterium
CGGTTTCCTTATTTCTTTTCTCTCGGCAGCATTAAAACGCTGGCAAAACTCGGAAAAAACAGGAACAAAAGCGGCAATTTTCGGCCAAAAAGCGGACAAAAAATTGACCAAAACGGACAAAAAAGGAAAAGGAATGGACAAACTTGGCATCAGGAAAAATACCTACAAAACCTCCCAAAAACCGCGTTTTCAGCCCATAATCAAGGAAAAATCGCTTTTTCTCTTTTATTTTATCAACGACACAACAGGATAACATCGATAACGGGAAAAAATGGATATCCTTCCGTAATGAAGACGATTTCCTTTTACTACTCTCTACGGCTCTATTCACCTTTGGCGAATACCCCAAGGGGGGACGATTACCGAACCGCGGCAACAATGCAAGCGACCAGCGGGAGCGGATCAATACACGCAGGCACTCCCCTGATCTTACCTGCCTGAAGGCAGTACCCCCAAGGGGACTCGAACCCCTGTTACCGGGATGAGAACCCGGCGTCCTAGGCCGCTAGACGATGGGGGCAAAAAAATAGCGGCGAGTGGATTCGAACCACTGACCCTGGGCTTATGAATCCCATGCTCTAACCAACTGAGCTACGCCGCCGGGATTAGGGCACATGCCCCAAAAAAACCATACTATACCCCCCAAAACCGCTTTGACAAGGAAAAAATAGCTGTTTTTACAACCAGCGAACTCTTTTTTTGTAAAAAACGATCAAAAATCACCACCTATATATTGGACCTGATCTGTCTCATATTCTTCCTCAGACCATTCTTCCTCCGGTTCATTAGGATCCTCAAAGCCCTGATCCTCCTGTTCGATCTGGTTCGGATCGGTCCCCTCCACCCAGTCCGGTTCATTGATCTCGGCCGGGGACGATTCATCCGGTACCACATCGTCCGGCTCATTCGGTTCAGACGGGGCAATGCTCTCCTCCGGCAGCGCCTCAATCAGCTCGCCTTCCACTTCGGCCGCCTCATCCGCTTCTGTTTCCGCCTGCCGCTCGGCCTCCTCCTGTTCTTGCTGCTGCAGAAGGCGTTGCTCAATTTGCTCAATGGCCGTCAAAAACGGATTCTCCCCCAGATTCTCCGCATACCACTGCTCGGCCGCCTTGCTGAGCGGCCCCATGGCCGATTCATCGCCAATACGCCCCAGGTAAATGGCGGCAGCCACCTGGGCCGGAAAAGGCCCCCGTTCAAGGGCCTCGATCAGCGTTTCCATATCACCCGCCGAACCCGCCTCAAAAATTCGAATAAGGTAGGCCTCCATCTCCCGGGGGCTCATCTCGTTGCCTGCCGGTTTCCGCTCCGCCTCGTTAACTTCTGCTTCAACTTCAATCGGATTCACGGCCGGCACAGACGGCGGAATCGGCCGCCTGCGCTGATGCATAAAGAACAGCCCAATCCCCGCCGCAAAAAGCAGCGTAACAATCGCTAAAATCCATGCCGTTTTACGGAACGAAGCCCCGCCCGCCTTTTTATCCAGCTTGATCTGTTCAGCCAAACGAACCACTTCATTTTCAAGGTCTTCACGAACCCCTTCCGGAAGCTTTTGAAACGGCTCCATGGAACAGAATATCTTCTCAAGATTTTTCTCAAAAACGGCCGTCCGGGTATCGGCTCCGAATTCTCCAATCTCCGGGTCAAGCGCATGAATTCGGCCAAACAGGCAGCGGCGAAAATAATACCGCGCACGCACCAGTTGATCCCCTCCCGGCAGATCCGCGGAATTCACAGACTCCCCGTCTCCCTCCGACCGCCGATCAATCCGATGATAACGCCGCAGCAGGGTCAGGCGCTCGGATTCATCCATATCCGTCAGGGTCGCCTGGATCAACCGGACGACGGGCGAATGCTCCACAAGTTCATCGGGCAATTCCTGTGAACCGATCAAGTTCAAAGCGCGCAGATCATCCGGGGCAATCGCCTCGGCAGGCACCACCGAACGCTCCCGGCCTTGCGGACACAGCGACTCGGCTCGGCTGATGAGCCAGCCGTACATCGAAATCCTGCCCGGATGAAAGCTCTCCAATTGAGAAAAGACCCCCTGAAAAAGACGGCATGTTTGCTCCTGGGCCTCGGAAGGACTGACCGCCCAGCGGCTCAGCATCCAGGTATATACAATATCAGCATAATCACGAACCCACCGGCGTACGATCTCGCTGTGGCCTTCACGAAGCCGCCTGTAATCTGATCTGGACCAGCTCTGTTTCAATCAAAGTCCCAGCTTGTTTAATTCAACTACTACCCTTGTATCGTCCCAATACAGGATATAGCGTAATTTTTTTGTCCTCATTAGAAAAGAAAAAAAAGCGGAAAATTCGGCATGTGCCCATCTCCCACCCGAATGACTTGTTTAGTTGCTTTCTTCAGCTTTATTAGCCGTCCCCTTCCGGGCTGCCTTTCCTGGACGAACGGCCCCAGCCCCCGTCTCTCCCGAACCCTTCTGTTCGCGGGCCTTCATCCGTTCCTGGATCCGTTTTTGAGCTTCCAAACGCCGCCGCTGGGTCTCCAGCATCCTCTGCCGATGTGTCTCGTTACGCTGGTCAATCAGTTTCTGGAGGGCCTCAGAGGTTTTCTCAGCGCCTTCCTCTTCTGCGATCTTTTTAATTTCTGTCAATTCACGAATCAGTTCCTGGTGAACCTCAACCTGGCTATGGAGACGGTTGCGGAACGCCGCTTCAGGATCCCCCGGAGTCTCCTGCCGAATACGCCCTGCCGGCATTTTTTCGCGCAGCGAGGGATCGTTAATCACACCCTCCGGCTTGGAGGGCTTAACAGGAACCGAAGAAGACGGCTTTTTCTTCGGGGCCTCTTTCGATTCGGCCGCATAAACCAAGAATCCGCAAAGCAGAAAAGCCGCCAAAAAGCTCAACAACAAAACTTGTTTTTTCATAAATCAATCTCCTGAATTATCTCTGATTCGAGATGCCTGCTGTAGGGTTCTCTTATTTCAGTTTCCGGTAGGCCAGCCCCTCAAAAACGGCAACGACCTGTTCCTGTTCATTCGTCACGGCAATGGAGTAACTGCCGATTCTTCCGTCCCGATTGATTTCCTCGGCCCGCGCAGAAAGCACCCCGCCTTCCGCGGCCTTCAAATAGGAAATATTGATGTTAATCGCAACCGCCACATGATCATGCGAATTGGAGGCCGCCGCAAAGGCCGCGTCAGCCAGGGTAAAAATCGCCGCCCCATGAACGATCCCGACCGCATTCAAATGGTGCGGGCAGATTTTCAGCTTTGCTCGGGCGCATCCGTCACCGGCCTCAATCAATTCTACCCCGCAATACCGGGCAAACGAATCTTTTTCAAAAAACGCATTCTCTGTACCCACTCAAAAACTCCCCGGACCTTCCCGGTCACACTGGATCAATCGGCCTTTCCCTCGGAATGAACCACCACGCTGTCTGCCTTCAGGGGCTCCTCGGTTTCCACCCCCTCAAACCGCAGGTGTTCCTCATCCTGAACGGAAATATGAATCAGTTTTTTGCCTTTGAACTTCCCGCGAAGCAGGTCTTCCGAGAGAGGATCTTCAATGTACCGTTCAATCGCCCTCCTTAGCGGCCGGGCTCCGAACTCTGGATTGTATCCCTTGTCAATCAGAAACTCTTTGGCCGCCCCCTCCAACTCCAGATGCAAACCGTGCTCAATCAGCCGTTTAAAGACCTTGTTCAGCTCATATTCCACAATCGTCTGCAGATCCTCCCGCGTCAGCGGCCGGAACACAATCTGTGCATCCAGCCGATTCAAAAACTCCGGACGGAAATGCCGCTCGATTTCCTTATCCAGCAGTTCTTTCATCTTCTCATAATTGGCCTGCTCGGTCCGCTTGCCGAATCCGAAACCGGACTGGTTTTTAATCAGGTCGGCCCCGATATTGCTGGTCATAATCAAAATCACATTCTTGAAATCCACGTGCCGCCCGAACGAATCCGTCAAACGCCCTTCTTCCATAATTTGCAGCAGCATATTATACACATCCGAATGCGCCTTTTCGATCTCGTCCAGCAAAAGCACCGCGTACGGCCGCCGCCGAATCCGTTCCGTAAGCTGACCGCCCTCTTCGTAGCCCACATACCCGGGAGGCGCCCCCACAAGACGGCTGACATTGTGCTTTTCCATGTACTCGCTCATGTCGATCTGGATCATCGAATCGGCGTCCCCGAACATAAACTCCGCCAGGGCCCGGGCCAGCAGTGTCTTGCCGACGCCGCTGGGGCCGATGAAAATAAAGCTGCCCATGGGCCGGTTCGGATCCTTCAGTCCGCTGCGGCTGCGGCGCACGGCCTTGGAGATCGCCGTAATCGCCTCATCCTGCGAAACCACCGTCCGGTGCAGTTCCGCTTCCAGTTCAAGCAGCTTCTGGGCTTCCTCTTTCTCCAGTCGGGTCAGCGGCACGCCGGTCATTTTGCTGACCACTTCCGCGATCACCTCCATGTCAACCTGCCCCACAACATCGTTATTCTTCTCCTGCCACTGCTTCTGAATCTCGGCCTTCTCATCCAGAATCCGCTGAATATCATCCCGCAGGGAAGCCGCACGCTCATAATCAGCGCTTCGCACCGCTTCATCTTTCTCGCCTTGCAGTTTCTCGACCTTCGCCTCATACTCGGCTAAATCCGGCGGCGGCGTCATATTTTTCAAACGCACACGGGCCCCCGACTCGTCGATTACGTCAATCGCCTTATCCGGCAGGCACCGGCCCGATATATACCGGCTCGAAAGTTCCACCGCCTGATACAGCGCCTCATCCGTAAAACGCACCTTGTGATGCTGCTCATAGCGATCCCGCAGGCCCTTGAGAATCTTCACCGTCTCTTCTTTGCTCGGCGGATCAACCATAATCGTCTGGAATCGCCGCTCAAGAGCCGCATCCTTCTCAACATATTTCCGATACTCATCAAACGTCGTCGCCCCGATACACTGCACCTCGCCGCGGGCCAGCGCGGGCTTCAAAACATTCGAGGCGTCAATCGCCCCTTCCGCCCCGCCGGCTCCCACCAGGGTATGCAGCTCATCGACAAACAAAATCACGTTGCCCGCCCGGCGAACCTCATTAATCACCGCCTTGATCCGCTCTTCAAACTGCCCGCGGTACTTCGTCCCGGCCACCATCATCGCCAGATCCAGCACCACCAGCCGCTTGTCCTTGAGAATCTCAGGCACCTCATGACCCGTAATCCGCTGAGCCAGCCCTTCCACAATCGCCGTTTTGCCCACCCCCGCCTCGCCGAGAAGCACCGGGTTGTTTTTTGTCCGCCGGCACAAAATCTGAACCAGCCGCTCAATCTCATTCTGGCGGCCGATCACAGGATCCAGCTCATCTTTGGTTGCCAGTTCCGTCAAGTCCCGCCCAAAACTGTCCAGCGCAGGAGTTTTGCTTTTCGCTTTCGCCGCCTGGGCAACCGAGGGATTCATCTTCATCCCCATCGAGGTGTATGTGTTATCTTCCACACCGGCCCCCAGCAGATTGAGCACCTCCTGACGAACATCCTCAAGCTTCAACCCCAGGTTCATCAGCACCTGGGCGGCAATCCCTTCCGTCTCACGAAGAAGACCCAGCAGGATATGCTCGGTACCCACATAGTTGTGATTCAGCGAACGGGCCTCTTCGATCGCATACTCAATCACCTTCTTGGCGCGGGGCGTCTGGGGCAGTTTGCCCATCGTCACCATATCCGGGCCGCTTTTTACCAGTTTCTCAATGCCGAGTCGCAGTTTCTTTAAATCAACATCCATGTTCTTCAAAACATTGGCCGCAACCCCGCTACCCTCCTTGACCAGCCCCAGCAGAATATGTTCGGTTCCGATATACTCATGGTTAAAACGTTGAGCTTCCTGATTGGCAAGAGCCATTACCTTGCGTGCACGATCTGTAAAGCGCTCAAACATATTTTACCTCTTTTCTGTCCTGAAATATCTATATAGTGAATTCGTAAAGCC
>JAHDQI010000341.1 GCA_018433925.1 Phycisphaerae bacterium
AATGCGTGACCAACGCTCACAACCTGGCGATGGTGGCGCTGACGGCGCGGATGCAGCACGAACACAACTACGACGACGAGCGGCTGAAAAAAATCGGGCTGGAACGGCTCGATATTGACCCGGGGAATGTGCAGTGGAAATGGGCCATTGATTTCTGCGCCCAGTCGCTGCGGAACATCACCATCGGCAGAGGCGGAAAGATGGACGGCTTCGAGATGGAGTCGGGGGCGCAGATTTCGGTCTCGAGCGAGGTGATGGCGATTCTGGCGGTCTCGAAAAACCTGGCGGACATGCGGCAGCGGATGAGCAAGATTGTGCTGGCCTATGACAAAAGCGGGCGGCCGATCACGACGGCCGACCTGGAGGTGGACGGGGCGATGACGGCCTGGATGATCGATGCGCTGAATCCGACGCTTTTGCAGACGATTGAGGGGCAGCCGATTTTTGTACATGCCGGTCCGTTCGCCAACATCGCAATCGGCCAGAGCAGCATCATCGCGGACCTGGTGGCAACCAAGCTGTCTGATTATGTGGTCACGGAAAGCGGGTTCGGGGCGGATATCGGGTATGAAAAATTCTGGAATCTGAAATGCCGGATGTCGGGCCTGAAACCTCACGCGGTGGTGATTGTGGCGACGGTGCGTGCGCTGAAGATGCACGGGGGCGGCCCGGCGGTCAAACCGGGGGCTCCGCTGAGCATTGAATATACGCGTCAGCATCTGGACCTGCTCGAAAAGGGGTGCGAGAACCTGATGGCGCATATTGATATCGTTCGCAAATCAGGGATTCGCCCGATTGTCTGCGTCAATCAATTCAAGACGGATACGCCGGAAGAGCTGTCGCTGATTCGGCGGCTTGCCGAGGAAGCCGGGGCCGAAGCGGCCGTATCGGACCACTGGGCGCGAGGGGGCGACGGGGCGATTGAACTGGCCGAGAAAGTGGCGGCCGCGGCCCAGGAGGAGCGGGATTTTGAGTATCTGTATTCGCTGGAGATGCCGCTGAAAGAGCGGATTGCCCTGATCGCGACGGAAATCTACGGCGCCGAGGGTGTGGTGTTTGATGACAAGGCGCTGAAGAAAATCAAGATGATCGATGAGAACCCGCAACTGCGGCGTCTCGGGACGTGCATGGTCAAGACGCATTTGAGCGTCTCGCACGATCCGGATCTGAAAGGCCGGCCCCGCGGGTGGACGCTGCCGATCCGGGATCTCATGGTGTACGAAGGGGCCGGGTATGTGGTGCCGATTGCCGGGGATATCAAGCTGCTGCCGGGGACGGGGTCGAACCCGGCCTATCGGCGGATCGACGTGGACCTCAAGAGCGGCAAGGTGCAGGGGCTGTTCTAAGAGGCAGACGGGCCCGGCCGCGGGCGGCGTCCGGGGGATTGTCAGGGGGCGGTCAGTTTGTTTGCGGTCAGGGGGGAGGCCGGGGAGTTTGGGTCGGCGGCGCCGCGGCAGGCGAGGATGGCGGCTCGCAGCCCGGAGGCGGCGGCGGCGATGGATTCGAGTTCCTCTCGCAAAAGAGGCCTTTGGGCCGATCTCCACAGCAGGATAAATCCGACGGCCCGGCCGAGGATTCCCAGCGGTACGGCGGCGACGGAGATTTGCTTTAAGAGGGCCGGCGAGGCCTGCATTCCGAGAGTCAGCATCCGCTCGGCCGAACAGACCTGCCCGGTCATCGCGATATTCTTGACCGCCTGGGAGGTAAACCACTGTTGGAAATGTTCGCGGCTGAGATTGGTTTTGTCTTTTTGCGAGGCGACGAGATGGATGTCGAAGCCCTGTTTTTCGAGGATGAAAATGGCGGTGTTGGGGTCGCCGGCGCGGGCCTGGATCGCCATCGCGGCGCTGTCGAGCAGGGTCTGGAGATCGCCGCAGCCGAGCAGGGTTTCGTAAAAGCCGGCGACAAAGGTCAGGCGGGAGAGTTTTTGTGCGAACTGGCCGTGTGCGCCGACCATGTCCTTGCAGAGGATGCCGATCTGCTGATGCTGCCGGGCCTGTTTTTGTCGAAGGGCCCGGATGGCCGAGAGGGCCCGCTGATTTCGCCGTGCTTCCACCGTGTTCTCCTCGATCGAGAGATTCCGTGTAAAAAACCTGTTTGTATGTCGTCATTTGGCGGCGAGGGCTTAAGGGTGAAAACCCGACTTTTTGGGCAGGCCCGATAATCGGCGCATTTTGATTTGCAATTGCTTATTTCCGATTTTTGACAATTCGCTATAATAAAGGCGGTGCGGACTGTTCGTGATGAGAGAGAGACGATGAAGGATGTGAAAAAACGGATTGAGGCGCTTCGCCGTGAGATTCGTCGGCATGATGAGCTGTATTATGTTCACCATGCGCCGGAGATATCGGACCGGGAGTATGATCGGCTGTTTGCGGAGCTGAAGGAGCTTGAGACCGAGCATCCGGACCTGATTACGGCCGCCTCGCCGACCCAGCGGGTTTCGGAGCGCCCGGTGGAGGGCTTCGGCTCGGTGCGGCATACGATCCCGATGCTGAGTGTTGATAATACGTATAACGAGCAGGCACTGCGGGAGTTTGACAAGCGGGTGAGCAAGGGGCTGGAGGGGGCGGCGTATGCCTATGCCGCGGAGCTGAAGATTGACGGGCTGGCGATCAGTTTGCGTTATGAAAAGGGGCTGCTGGTACGGGCGGCGACGCGCGGCGACGGGCGGACGGGGGATGATGTGACGGCCAATATCCGTACGATTCGGGCGATTCCGCTGGACCTGGCCGACGGTCCGGATGTGCTGGAGGTTCGGGGGGAGGTGTATATGCCCAAGCGGGCGTTTGCGGCACTGAACACGGAGCGGGTGGAGGCGGGGAAGCCGGAGTTTGCCAATCCGCGCAACGCGGCGGCCGGTTCGCTGAAGCTGCTGGATGCGCGGATTACGGCGAGGCGGAAGCTGGCGTTTTTTGCCTATTCGCTGGGGGAGGTCAGCCGGCGGCTTGCGGAGACGCATTATGAGTCGATGCAGAAACTCAAGGCGCTGGGCCTGCCGGTCAATGAACACATCCGTCCGTGCGCAGGCATCGAGGAGGTGATTGCGTATTGCCGCGATTGGGCCGACCGAAAGGCCGGGCTGGATTATCAGATTGACGGGGTGGTCATCAAGGTGGATCGGTACGATCAGCAGGATATGCTCGGGGTTACGGGGCGTGCGCCGCGGTGGTGCATCTCGTACAAGTTTGCCGCCGAGCAGGCCGAGACGGTGGTCGAATCCATCGATGTGCAGGTGGGCAAGACGGGCACGCTGACGCCGGTGGCGAATCTGCGGCCGGTGAAGCTGGCGGGCACGACGGTCAAGCGGGCAAGTCTGCATAATTTTGACCTGGTGGCGAAGCTGGATGTGCGGTGCGGCGATACGGTTATCATTGAAAAGGCCGGCGAGATCATTCCGCAGGTGATGGCGGTCAAGGAAAAGAACCGCGACCTGTTTAAAAGCCGACCCTTTGACGTGCCGCGGCAGTGCCCGGTCTGCGGCGGGCCGGTGAAGAAGGACGAGAACGGGGTGTACCTGCGGTGCGTGAATTTGCAGTGCCCGGCGCAGCTTCGCGAGCGGCTGGAATACTTCGCGGGCAAGGGCCAGATGGATATTGAAAAACTGGGACCGGCGCTGATCGATCAACTGGTCAGCCAGGGGCTGGTAAAAAATTTCGCGGATTTGTATCGCCTTCGTTTTGATCAGCTCGCGGGGCTGGAACGCATGGCCGACAAGAGCGCCGCCAATGTGCTCGAGAGCATTGAACGCAGCAAGCGGCGGCCGCTGTGGCGGCTGATCGCGGGGCTGGGCATTCGCAATGTGGGCGGGCAGTCGGCGCAGATCCTGGCCGATGAGTTCGGCACCCTCGAGGCGCTGATGAAGGCGCCGGTCGAGCGGCTGGAATCGATTGACCAGATCGGGCCGGTGATGGCCCGGAGTCTTTATGAGTATCTGCATAACGCGGATACCGCGCGGGTGATTGAGGCGCTGATTGAGGCGGGCGTGCGGCCGGAAGCCGGTCAGGCCCGCACCTCAGATGCGCTGAAGGGACTGTCGATTGTGGTCACCGGGACGCTGAAGCATTTTACGCGTCAGGAAATTCAGCAGGCGATCAAGGCCAACGGCGGCCGGAGTTCGTCGGCGGTCAGCCAGCGAACCGATCTTGTGGTCGCCGGTGAGAACGCGGGCAGCAAACTGGATAAGGCCCGGCAGCTTGGGGTGGAGGTAATTGATGAGGAGGCGTTTATTCGGCGGATCGGCGGGGGTGATTAGTCGCCGGGGCGATAGAGCCGATGCGATTGGATATAGGCGTGCACATCGGGAGGCAGCATGTGGGCGACCTCTTTTCCGGCGGCCAGGCGGCGGCGGATTTCGGTGCTGCTGATGTCGATGAGGGGAACGGGCACGACGTTTTTTCGGAGCCGCTCGATCTGCGGGGCAGAGAAGGCCGAGCGGCACTCGCCGAAATCGGGTTTGGGGTATCCAGCGCGGTACATCACGGCGATGTCGGCGGCGTCGAGCAACTCATCCACCCGATGCCACCGGGGCAGATCGCTGACGGCATCGGCGCCGACCAGCCAGAACAGCGCCACCTCGGGGCCGAGTTGATTGCGAAAATAAAGAACCGTATCGAGGGTATAACTGGGGCGCGGGCGATGCAGCTCACAATCGCTGACTGAAACGCCCGGCTGATCGGAAAGGGCCCGTGCAATCATCTCGGCGCGTTCTTTTCCGGAGGCGACCGGCGGCTTCTGCTTGTGCGGAGACTGGGCGGCGGGAATGAAAACAATGTGATCGGCGCCGAGGTATGCAAGCGCCGCCCGGGCCACCTGAAGATGACCGCGATGAACGGGATCAAAGGTCCCGCCAAACAAAATTTGTTTCCTGTCACCCATCTGAATTTCACAAAAAACTGTGGAAAGTTGCTGTTATCTTACCATGCGGCAAGAAAAATCTTAAAAAAAATGAAAAATTTTTTTAAAAATTTTTTTCGTCTTTCAGGCCTCTGTTTTTGCATACGAAAACCCTGATCTTTGTTTTCATTCGTCAAGCACCATCGTCGTCTCTTTTTTTAAACATTCAAAATTTTACATCGAACGGTATGTTTCAATGCGTTTTACAAAAACCTGTTTTGTTGTATTCTGTGTTCAAGATGGCCTGCGTTTCATCGCAGCGCCGGTTTGGAAGCCAGCATCGCGGCCGTCCGGCGCCTTTGGGTAATCCGGTTGAAACAAAAAATTATGGAGACAGAATGAACTTTTTGACGATATTATTGTATAATAAAGCAACGTTGTGAACGAGTGTGTTAATTGAAAAGTTCAGACAAATCCGAAAGGAGGTGATTACACCATGGCAAAGAAGAAAGCCGCAAATAAGAAAGTCGCGAAGAAGAAAGTAGCCAAGAAGAAAGCCACAAAGAAAAAAGCCACCAAGAAGAAAGCCACCAAGAAGAAAAAATAACATCCACGAAAGTTGTGTGGCACACAAAGAAGGTTTTGCACGGACTGCAAAACCTTCTTTTTTTATGCGCCGCCTTCGGGCGCAAGGCATCTGGTTTTGTCGGGGCGGGAAAAGCGGCGGCAAAAAAGTCTAAGTGCTTGTTTTATAAAGACTAATAGATCTGGCCGCCCTGCTGTCCGTAGCTGTTTAACACGGCCGCGGCCTGTTTGCGAAGGACGTCAACTGCTACCTGAATGCCCCTTTGGCGCAATCCTTCCCGCCAGCGGCGGGGCTTATGGCCCTCATCAAAGCCCACCGCCCTTGCATCCTGATCGCGTGCGGCGCAGACAACCGAGGCAACGCCGGACCAGGGAATCGCTCCCAGACACATGGCGCAGGGCTGACAACTGGAAAACAATTCAAAGGAACAATCCTGCCGATTTGGCAGACGACCGCAGGAAAACGCCTTTTGCGCAAGAGACAAGGCGACAATCTCCGCATGGGCCGCGCTGAATCCGGAAGAAGTGACGAGATTGACGCCGATGGAGACGAGACGGCCGGAGTTTTGTTCAAACACCGCGGCGCCAAACGGTCCGCCGGTTTTTTCCTGCACGTTTCGCCGGGAAAGCTCGATGACAAACCGCATTTTTTCTTCCAAATCGGAAAACGGTTCGCCGTTTTGTCGAATATATTCCTTTGTCCACTGCGGAAGCTCGATTGAAAAAACGCATTCCATCCCTGTCTCCTTAGCGAGTCTGCCTGATCGCCGCCGGCGGAAAATTCCGCTTGATTTGCGGGCGGCTTGTGCTACGTTATTCTTACTAAGTTTTTACTATTTTAGCAGTTATATCAAGGATTTTCCGTTTTTTTCGCGACGGATCGGGATTTTCAATCATGAATGCAGAAGTTCTTCGTATCGCAACCTGTCAGTTCGGCGTGACGGCCGATCTTGCCGCCAACGCCGAGCGGATCGCCGCGCTGATGAAAGCGGCGGCGGAAAAGGGCGCGCATATCGCGCATTTTTCCGAATGCGCGCTGAGCGGGTACGCGGGCGTTGATTTTGATTCATTTGAGGGCTATCGGTGGGATCTGCTGAAGGAAAAAACGCTTGACCTGGCGGCATTGGCGGGCCGATTGGGAATCTGGATCGCGCTTGGATCGTCTCATCGTCTTACTGAACCCAACCTGCCGCATAACTGTTTGTACCTGATCAGCCCGGAAGGGAAGATCGTCGATCGTTATGATAAGCGTTTTTGTACCGAAGCGGATCTGAAACATTACACGCCGGGCAATCATTTTGTCTATTTTGTCATCAATAAGATAAAATGCGCACTTTTGATTTGTTTTGATCTTCGTTTTCCGGAACTTTACCGCGCACTTTATAAAGAGGATGTGAAGGTAATATTTCAATCGTTTTATAATGCCCGGCAGCAGGGACCCAGTGTGCACACGGAGATCATGCGGCAGACGATGCAGGCCAACGCCGCCGACAACGGATTCTGGGCAAGCATGACGAACTCGTGCGGGTGGTTTTGTCCGTATCCTTCGTGTTTTATTCAGCCGGACGGACGGATCATCAGTCAATGCGCCGAGCACAAAGAAGACCTGATTGTCAATACGGTGGACCTGAGCCGGACCTTTTATGATCCGGCCGCCCCGTTTCGCGATCTGGCGACGGAAGGCATTTTGACGAACGGCCCGGAATTTCTGGAAGATCGTCGTACCAAAAACCGGACCGTTTTATAATACCGTCCCGCCAACGGACAGGCGGGGCGCACAAGCTATTGAAAAAAAAGCGGAAAGTGAAACCAAATCAGTTTTTTGCAGGATTTATCCATGACCAACAAGACGATAACAGCGCCAAAGGGATTTCGGACGGCGGGCATTGCCTGCGGGATCAAGGCCAGCGGCAAACCGGACCTGGCCCTTCTGCACTGCCCGACGGGGGCCAAGGCGGCGGCTGTCTTTACGACGAATAAGATTGTTTCGGCGGCGGTGACGCTCTGCCGCCGGCATGTGCAAACGTCCCGTACGTACGCGGCGGTGCTCAACAGCGGCAACGCCAACGCCTGTACGGGGGCCAAAGGACTGGCTTCGGCCCTGGTCATGTGCAAAAAAGCGGCCAAGGAGCTGGAGATCGAGACCGATCAGGTCCTGATTGCCTCGACGGGCATCATCGGCCAGCCGCTGCCGATTACCAAGGTGACCGCGGGAATCGCTGCGGCCGCCTCCCGGCTGACAGAAACGATGGGGGCGGGGCTGAACTTTTCGAGGGCGATTTTGACGACGGATACCAAGGTGAAAACCGCCTCGGTCAAGATCGAAATCTATGGAAAGGAAGTGGTCCTGGCCGGTACGGTCAAGGGGGCGGGGATGATCGGGCCGAATATGGCTACGACGCTGTGTGTGCTGACCACGGACGCGGCAATCAGTAAACCTTTGCTCGGTAAGGCCTTAAAGAGCGCAATCGGGCAATCCCTTAACCGGCTGACCGTGGACGGCCACCAAAGCACCAATGATACGGCCATGATTTTGGCCTCGGGACTGGCCGAGAACCGCCCCATCAAAAAGCAGGACTCCGGCTATCGGCGATTTTCGCGTGCCCTGACGGAATTATGCTGCGATCTGGCCCGGCAGATGGCCCTGGACGCCGAGGGAGCGACCCGCATGTTTACCGTTTGTGTGACCGGGGCGGCAACCAAGGCCGAGGCCCTTCAGGCGGCCCGGGCCGTGGCCAATTATGACCTGGTCAAATGCGCTGTTCACGGGGCCGATCCGAACTGGGGCCGGATTCTCTGCGCCGTCGGATCCTGCGGTGTGAAGCTGAATCCGGATAAGCTGGCCTGTAAAATTGGGGAAATTACGGTATTTAGGAATGGAAGACCCGCTGCATTTGACGTTAAAAAGGTCTCCCGGATTATTGCTGAACAAGAGCATACGATCACGGTGGACCTGGGGGCGGGCCGATACAGCGATTACTGCTATGGATGCGATCTAAGCAAAGAGTATGTAACCATAAACGCCGATTACCACACCTGAGAAAAGTCCCTGCGGCGGGAAATCAAGACGGGAATTTCGGCGGAAATAGGTTGAAATAGACGGCAAAATCTGTACACTGTTCTGGATTTTATCGAACGAACTCGAAACCGGAAAGCATTAACAGGAAAGGATGATCACGTGAACGGTCTAAGCAAGGTGTTACTGTGCGGAATGGTACTTCTGGCAGGTTCGGTTCCGGCGCTTGCCGCGGAGTCAACCGCAAGTGCGGGATTCGGCCTGGAATGGGGCGCTCCGTTCGGAGCAATGGCCTGCTCAATTCTGGCTCTGTTCTTCGCAATCTACTTTTATAAGAAGGTGATGTCGGCCCCGGCCGGGACCGACAAGATGATCGAGATCGCCACCTATGTTCGGGAAGGGGCTTATGCGTACCTGTTTCGTCAATATAAGGTCGTAGCCCTCGTTTTCGCCATCCTGTTTATCATTTTCGCGGTGCTGTCGTATTACGGCGTGCAGAACCCGTTCGTTCCGGCGGCGTTTCTGACGGGCGGCTTTTTCAGCGGCCTGTGCGGCTTCCTGGGAATGAAGACGGCGACCAACGCCTCCTCTCGAACGGCCCAGGGGGCCAGCGAGAGCTTAAACCGGGGCCTGCAGGTGGCCTTCCGCAGCGGGGCTGTGATGGGGCTGGTGGTCGTCGGCTTCGGGCTGCTGGATATCACGGCATGGTACCTGATTCTCGATAAGCTGATTTATACGCCGGAGAATATGGCCAACGGGCTGAAACTGTTCGGCGATTTTTACCTGGTGCATCCGAACATGGACGCCTCGCAGAAACTGATTGAAATTACCACCACGATGATTACGTTCGGCATGGGGGCCTCGACGCAGGCGCTGTTTGCCCGTGTCGGCGGCGGCATTTATACCAAGGCGGCGGATGTGGGAGCCGACCTGGTGGGCAAGGTGGAGGCGGGGATTCCGGAAGACGATCCGCGGAACCCGGCGACGATTGCCGATAACGTGGGCGACAACGTCGGCGACGTGGCGGGCATGGGCGCCGATCTGTATGAAAGCTACTGCGGGTCGATCCTGGCAACGGCCGCACTCGGAGCGGCCCTGCCGGCGGCGTCTCTTCAGGCCCGCGGGGTGGATCCCCTGATGGCGGTGCTGGCCCCGATGATTATCGCGGGCATCGGCATTCTGCTGTCGATCGCGGGGATCTTCATGGTTCGCTGCAAAGAAGGCGCCTCGCAGAAAAACCTGCTCAACGCCCTGCTGATCGGGACCGGGGGCAGTTCCGTACTGATCCTGATCGCGCTGGTGATCATGGCCGCGGCCGGAATGATTACCTGGGGCCTGTTCGGCTCTGTTGTGGCCGGTCTGGCGGCCGGTGTGATCATCGGCCAGGTTACCGAGCGCTACACCTCGGACGAATATAAATATACCAAAGGCATCGCCGAACAGGCCCAGATGGGACCGGCGACGGCGATTATCGACGGGTTTGCCGTCGGGATGTACTCGACCGGCTGGTGCGTGGTGACGATTGTCATCGGCATTCTGTGCGCGTTCGCGTTTGCCGGCGGTTTTGGCGACCTGTCGATGGGGCTGTACGGCATCGGCTTTGCGGCGGTCGGGATGCTTTCGACGCTGGGGATTACGCTGGCAACGGACGCGTACGGACCGATTGCCGACAATGCCGGCGGCAACGCGGAGATGTGCGGGCTGGGCGAGGAGGTTCGCAAGCGGACCGACGCCCTCGACGCCCTCGGCAATACCACGGCGGCCACGGGCAAGGGCTTTGCAATCGGCTCGGCGGCCCTGACGGCGATGGCGCTGCTGGCGGCCTATATCGAAGAAGTCCGCATCTGGATCAAGAAGCTGGCGATGGGCAGTTCGGACGGCGTCTTCCAGGTCGGCGATCATGTGTTTACGCTGGAATCGGTCAAGACGGCCACGGTGATGGAATTTGTGAATGCCTATAACCTGACCATTATGAATCCGAAGCTGATCTGCGGGCTGTTCATCGGGGCGATGATGGCGTTTGTGTTCTGCGCAATGACGATGAAGGCGGTCGGGCGTGCGGCCGGGGCCATGGTCAACGAGGTCCGGCGGCAGTTTAAGGAATCGCCGGGGATTATGCAGGGAACGCAAAAGCCGGATTATGCCCGGTGCGTGTCGATCTCGACGGCCGGGGCCCAGCGGGAGATGATTCTGCCGTCGCTGATGGCAATTATCGTGCCGGTCCTGACCGGCGTGCTGCTGGGCGTTTCAGGTGTGATGGGCCTGCTGGCCGGCGGCCTGACGACCGGTTTTGTGCTGGCCATTACGCTCAATAACGCCGGCGGGGCCTGGGACAACGCCAAGAAGTACATCGAAAAAGGCGCGCACGGCGGAAAGAAACTGCCGGACGGCAGCAAGAACCCTGTGCACGCTGCGGCGGTCATCGGCGATACGGTGGGCGATCCGTTTAAGGACACCTCCGGGCCGAGTCTGAATATCCTGATCAAACTGATGACTATGGTCAGCGTGGTCTTCAGCGGCGTGGTAGTGAAATTTTCGCCGATGCTGGCCGACTGGTTCTCGAGGACGTTCGGGATGGGGAATTAGCCCCGATCGCTGTTGACGAACCGGGTGTTTCGGAGTATTCTTGCAGGGGCGGCCTGAGAGTCGCCCCTGTTTTTTTTCGGGACTGATTGCAGGAGAGGTCAAAACCCTTGGCAGCGAAAAAAAAGACAACCAAAAAAGCGGTCAAAAAGACGGTGCGAAAAGCGGTTCAAAAGACCCCGGAAACCGACCGGGACTTTGCGCTGGAGGCGATGAAGATTGCCCGCGACCGGCACTGCACCGACATCGTGGCGCTGGACCTGACGGGGATCAGCCCGGCGACGAATTATTTTGTGATTGCCACAAGCACCAGCGGCCGGCAGGGCAAGACCGTGGCCGATGAGATCTCCCAGGCGGCCGGGAAATATGACCTGGTCCGATTCGGCCGGGCCGGGTACGAGCAGGGGCAGTGGATCCTGCTGGATTTTGTCAATGTCGTGGTGCACCTGTTCGATCCCGAACACCGCGACTATTACAACCTGGAGATGCTGTGGGGCGACGCGAAGAAATTGACCATTGATGAGTAATTTTAGATGAAAAGTTTGATTGCAATTTTGGAGGAGCGGATTTCCGAGGCGATGCGGAAGGCAATCGGCTTGGCCGACTGTCCGGCGATGGTGATGGTCTCGAAGAATCCGGCGTTTGGGGATTACCAGGCCAACGGGGTGATGGCCGCGGCCAAACAGGCCAAAACCAATCCGCGCAAGCTGGCCGAGCAGGTGGTTGAAACACTGGAGATTGAGGATCTCTGCGAGAAGCCGGAGGTGGCCGGGCCGGGATTTATCAACCTGCGGCTGAAACCGGCGTTTCTCGGAAACCGTCTGCTGGGGATGTTTGCCGATGACAGGCGGCTGGGCATCGATCCGGCCCCGCGGCCGCAAACGGTGGTGGTGGACTACTCCGGGCCGAATATCGCCAAAGAAATGCATGTCGGACACTTAAGAAGTACAATCATCGGAGATACTATCGCTCGATTACTGGAATTTGAAGGCCATACGGTCATACGGCAGAATCATATTGGAGATTGGGGGACTCAATTTGGCAAAGTGATTCTTGCATTGTGGCATATTTGTATGGCAGAAAATCTTCATAAAAATGAAAAATCATACTATGACATTGATCTCATAAAAGACTTTCCTGACAACCAAAATTTGACTGCCTACTTTGATCAGATAATAAAGCGTCATCAAGAAGACTGGCTTGCAGACTCAAAAGATATCAAAGGAGATGGAGAGCTTTATTTTCATCCATTCTTAAAGGAATTTTCTCAAAGAAGTGAAACTCTTTGGCCTGCTCTTTTGAAGGCATATCAATATGTTAATCTACTTGACGAATCATTCAAGGGAATGAATCGTACCATAGAAACCCGTGTAAAAGACGGAAATAATCAATTTATTTATAATACAATCCCTTATGAGTCACTGACACGCCATATCACTGTTATGCTTCAACATGGCGGAAAGGATAACAAACAGGAAAGAAAAGCATGGGAAGAAGTCAAAAAGCTTACTCTTGATGAATGCAATAAAATTTATAAAAAGCTTAGTATCCAATTAACCGACGAACATGTTCGCGGGGAAAGTTTTTATGCGGATAAACTGGCCGGTGTCGTGGAGGCATTAAAGGCCAGGGGGCTGGCGGTCGAGTCGGAGGGGGCGATGTGCGTGTTCCCGGAGGGGTTTGTGAACAAGGAAGGCACCCCGCTGCCGTTTATTATTCAAAAGTCGGACGGGGCGTATTTGTACGCGACGACGGACCTGGCGGCGCTGCGATACCGGATTCAGGATTTAAAGGCGGACCGGATTATCTATGTAACCGATGCGCGTCAGTCGCTGCATTTCAAGATGCTGTTTGCCGTAGCCCGTGCGGCCGGGTGGGCCGACGAGCGGATTGTCCTGGAGCATGTGACCTTCGGGACGATGCTGGGCGAGGACGGCCGTCCGTTCAAGACGCGCGAAGGGGGAACAGTCAAGCTGAAGGACCTGCTCGAAGAGGCCGTGGAGAAGGCCCGGACCGTCGTGGAGGAGAAAAATGCGGAGCTTGGGGCCGAGCAAAAAGAGCGGATTGCCGCGGCCGTGGGGATCGGGGCGGTCAAGTACGCCGACTACTCGAACAACCGGGACAGCGACTATATCTTCAGTTTTGCCAAAATGCTGGCGATGGACGGCAACACGGCCCCGTATATGCAGTACGCCTGCGCCCGCATCCGGTCCATCGAGCGAAAGGCGGCCGGCAAAGGCGTGGACATCGAGCGGGACCTGGCGGGGATTGAACAGCTTGCGCTGGGCGATCCGGCGGAAGTTGACCTGGCCAAAAAGCTGATCCAGTACGATCAGGCCATTGAGGCGGCCGCCGAACAGCACCGGCCCAATCACCTGACTTCCTATTTATACGACCTGGCCCAGGCGTTCAGCCGGTTTTATAACGCCTGCCCGGTTTTGCAGGCCGAGGCCGACCGGCGTCCGACGCGGCTGCTGCTGTGCGACCTGACGGCCCGTGTCATCGGCCACGGCCTGGGCGATCTGCTGGGGATTGAATCGCCGCCGCAGATGTAGGCCGCGAACCTCGCCGCCTCAGGTAAGCTCTTTGCCCGTGGTCATGATGTTGGCGCGGCCCAGCTTGACGCCTTTCAAGCTGGTCATGCGGTCGGCCAGCGCCTGAATTTCCCGAACCTTGCCCTTGAGGATAATGATCTCCAGGCAGTTGTGGTGATCGAGGTGAACGTGGGTCGAGGTGATGATATGCAGCAGGTGATTGTGCTGGAGGTCGGTCAGCTTGGCCGAGAGATTGGCCGCGTGGTGGTCATAGACCAGGAAGATGCCGGCGACCGCATCGGTTTCGGGGTCGGCCAACTGCTCCTGATCCAGCCGGGAGCGGATCAGGTCACGAACGGCCTCCGAACGGTTTGCATAGCCCTGCTTTTCGATCAGCGCATCGAACTGCCCCAGCAGCTCCCGGTCCAGCGAGACCCCGACTCGTTCAATCTTGCTCATGTCTTCGAGCCCTTCCGTATCGGCGTGACACAATAAATATACACCAGCGGCTCGTCGCCTGTATTGCAAATGTCGTGGAGCATCTGCGGCGGGACATACAGAATTTTGCCGACGCCGACGGGAATCGGGTGTTTGTCCGCCCCGGAATAGGCCGTGCCGCGTCCGGCCAGAAACACCAGTTGTTCTTCATGGTCGCCGGTGGAATGCTCGCCGCAGCTTTCGCCGGGCTTCAAATACACCCTTCCGGACCGCATCCCGCAGGTCTGGGGCTCGCCTCGCAGCAGCGGCTGATATTCCGCGGCATCCGTCAGTTCCATCGTCCTCGGTTTGGGATCCATTGAATCTTCCTTAACTCGTTTTTCATTAAAAGGTTACGGCCTTTCTGTCAAGCCGGGATTATTTTCTTATGTTTTCTGATTGACTCCGTAGCACAAAATCTGTATTTTTATGCATTCGTAGCACGATTATAATAAAGTTATGCGCTTATGCAAGAAAAAATAACACTTTTTTTGAGGAGATGGTCATGAAGGCGGGAAATTGGGCAATGATTATGGTTCTGGCAACCGGCTTGGCCGCATGGGCTGACGATCCAATCCCTTCGGAGGCAAAGATCACGCACCGGCAACTGCAGGCGACCGATCAATTTGGCGAAGGGACTTATGATGCCACAGACAAGGTGATTGTCGAGGGCATCGTCCTGAATGCCCCGGAGATGATCCTGAACCCGGCGCCGGGGGCCGGGTTTATGGGCGGCCAGTGGCAGATGTATTTTCAGGGCGAGGGGGAGGACCATGCCGGCACGGCCGTGTGGTTCGGGCAATATTACCATAAAGTGACCACGGGCGATCCGAACGACAGTTATACGGATGAGGAACTGCTCGCTGAGCTGTGTCGAATCAATGCCGATCCGAACACGGGATACGTATTTCACCCCGGCGACCGGATTCGCGTCACGGGCTGGTATAAGTTTTACGGCGGCAAGACCAACATCAACGAAAAGCACCAAAAGGCCCCTTTCTTTGACTTTGACATCGAGCTGGTTAAGCCGGCCGTGGGGCTGCCTCAAGCCGAACCGATCACCCTGGCGGATTTGAAATACCCTGATAACACGTTTCTCTTTGATCCCAATCGGGACGCCGGTCCGGAATTTTACCAGGGGCGACTGGTGCGGATTGAAAATATCCAGATTGAAAACCCGGACAACTGGGGCCCCGGAAAGACCGTCACCGTCGCCGATCCGAACGGCCGTGATTTCCCGGTGCGGCTGGGGCTGGGGGCCGGATTTACGCGGTATGCCCCCCCTGCCGGCCCGATTGATGCCGTCGGCATCCTGGATCAGGAAGCCCCGGACTGCGATTTCTGCGATTACGGATATCGTCTATGGGTCCCCAATTATGACGGCAACGGGCTGGTGCTGACGGATCGGGGACATCGCCGAGGCAACCTGCCGGGCGACGTCAATGGGGATTACTCGGCAGATCTGTTGGATCTGGCGGAATTGTCTGAGAACTGGCTGCGCTTTGTGCCGGGATTATTCGGTTGCCCGTAACCGGAAAAGGAGTCTTCTGTCGTCGTGAAAAAAGCGTTTACCTTACTGGAACTGCTGGTGGTCATTGCCCTGATCGGGCTTTTGACGGGCCTTGCGCTGTCGTCTCTGCGTCAGGCGCGGCTGCGCGCGAAATTTGTGGTGGTCAATTCGGACCTGCGGCAGATCGGGCTGGGGCTGGAATGCTATGTAATGGACCATAAAAAGTACCCGCCCACGCGGGAGGACTGCAATACCGGCTCGCTGGCCGATCATCTGTACCAACTGCCCGATGAGCTGGCCGAGGGCGAGTACCTGCCCGCGGCCTCTGTGGGGCAGGCCATGTCGGTAATGATGGAGGATAAGTTTCATCCGGGGCATACCTACAAATACCGGAGTGTGGGCGAATGCATTCGGGACCGCAATAAAATTGACCGGTGGATTAAAGCCAAACTCTGGGTGCCGAGCGGCTTTCCGGCCGGCAGCAGTCTTGAAAAGTCACAGGGGCAATGGTACACAGAGCCGAAGGAGTCGCCGGTGACCTGGGCGGTCTTCAGCATCGGTCCGAATTTTGAGGAAGAATGGGTCTGGGATACGCTGGGGGGTCTTTACCCGATTCCGAAGGAAACCTGGTACAATACGCAGCAGAAAAAGGGATTTTTGGTTCGAGTGCGGATGAAAAACGGCCATGAACACGGCTCGTTTGAGGGCCCTCGATGAAACGGCGGGCGTATAAACGGATCTGGATTTGGGCTGCCGCGGCGCTGCTTTTTGTTTTCGGCTGCGGACCCAAAGAGGAATCGGCCGGGCCGCCTGAAATTTCCGTTACGAACACCTACCTCGAATCGGCCGTGCTGGATCTGACCGGAAGACAGATGAGAGTCTTTTGCGTGGCTCCGCCCGGGATGTGTCCGGGGCATTTTGATATGTCGCCGGAGCAGATTCGCCGGCTGCTGAACAGCCGCATCCTGTTTCGATTTGATTTTCAGGGCGGGCTGGATGAGAAGCTAAGCCGTATGCCGGCGCAGATTGTTCCCATTGAAGGGCGTGCGGGGCTTTGTATTCCGCAAACCTACCTGGATACCTGCCGGGATATGCTCTCGCATCTGTCCGCGGCGTTTCCTGAGAGCCGGGCCTCTTTTGCCGAAGCGTTTAAAACGCTCGAGGCCTCCTTGCGGACCCTTTCAGCAGAGATGCACGCCCGGATGGAGCAAGCGGGCCTGAAGGGGCAGGCCGTCCTGGTCTCCAGGCATCAATCCGAATTTGCCCGCTGGCTGGGGCTGGAGGTTGCGGCCGAATTTCAGGGCGCCGACACCATGACCCCCTCGCAGATTGCCCGCTGTCTTGAAGCCGGCCGACAAAAGCAGGCGGGCCTGGTCATTGCCAACCTGCAGGAAGGCACGGAACTGCCCCGGCGCCTGGCCGACCAGTTAAATGCCCGGCTGGTGATATTCAGCAATTTTCCCGATCCGAAAACCGAAACGGAAAGCCCGTTTGTCCGGATGCTGCGTGAGAACGCGGCGGGCCTGATTCCATAATGAGCGAGCCGATGATAACCCCTTGCACAAACCTTACGGACATCCTCATTCGGCGCCACCGGCATGTCCTGCTGGAAATTGAGCGGCTGACTTTACCGGCCGGGAGTTTTACCGGGCTGATCGGCCCCAACGGCGCAGGCAAGACGACCTTTCTCAAATTGTGCTGCGGGCTGATCCAACCCAACCGGGGAACGGTGTACTTTGAAAATCAACGGATTTCAAGCCGTCCCTTTTGGCGAATCGCTCACTATCGAAGATCGATCGGGTATATCCCCCAGCAGGCCGAATACAACGCCCATCTGCCGTTTACGCTGCGGGAAGTGGTGGCGATGGGCCGCCGCGGCCGCAAGGGGCTGACGGCTTCGCTCGACCGGAGCGATTATGAAATCACCGATTCCTGGCTTGCGGACATGGGGCTGTATGACCGCCGCAACCAGACGTTTCGATCGCTGTCCGGCGGCCAGCAGCAGAAGGCGCTGATTGCCCGGGCCATGGTCGGCCAGCCCCGCTTTCTTCTGCTGGACGAGCCCGGCTCCAACCTGGACCCAACCTGGAAAAAACAGCTTCGGGAAATTCTCGACCGGCTTTATGCCGCCTACCCGCTTACAATCCTGCTGATTTCTCATGAACTGGATCTGATTCCGGACTCCTGCCGCCGCCTGATTCTTCTGGACCAGGGACGCATCCTGACAGAAGGTTCCCGCCGGCAGGTCCTCCGGTCCGACCTTGCCCGCCGACTGTACGGAGACCGGCCGGATACCGGGAGGGAGGCATAGCCGTGGACGCGTATTTTCTGCCGATTATCATTACTGGGGCCTTTGCCGGGATCGGAATCGGCCTGCTGGGGGTGTTTATCGTCGGCATGCGGATGCCGTTTATCGGCAGTTGTATCTCTCACGCGGCCATGGTCGGAGCGGTTTATGCCTCGCTGTGGAACCTGAGCCCCACTGCCGGGGCGCTGCTGCTGTCGATGAGCGCATCGGCCGGCGCGGCGTTCCTGCCGCCCAGCCGCAGAAACCTGGACGCCAACACCGGCCAGGCCGTACTACTGGCCTTTATGATGGGGCTTGTCTTTCTGGCCGTCGGGCTGGAACAGAACAGCCGAAGCGAAATGCTTTCTCTGCTGTGGGGCAATGTCCTCTTTGCCGACTGGGGCACCGCGGGCATAACCGGGGGGCTGACAATCGTGTTGGCCGCCTTCACGGCCCTGTTCAACCAGGAATTAAAGGCCATCCTGTTCAGCCGTTCGCTGGCCGAGGCGACCGGACCCTATGCCAAAGCGGTGTATTTTTGCTTCCTGTGCCTGTGCGGGCTGATCCTGGCGGTGACCCTCAAGGCGGTCGGCGGGCTGCTGATTTTCAGTTTGCTGGTCTGCCCGGCGGCGGCCGCCTATCAGATCTGCCGGGGATTTCGGGCCGTGATCCTGACTTCCATGCTGTTTGGCCTGCTGTCCACCACGGTCGGCTTTGCGCTGTCTTATTCCCTGAATTTGCCTACCGGCGCCTGCACGGTCCTTGTCAGCGCCGGAATCTTTCTGCTGACCTCACTGTTTCAGCGACTGGCTCAATAATTCCGTCCGCTACCCGAAAACAGAACCGGCCGAGTCATCCATAACCTCTTTAAGGAAAAAAAGATAAACAAAGAACAAAACAAATTTTTGAAATTTTTTTCAATTTTCGCTTGACAAAATAAGTCCACCCTTATATTTTCAGTAGTAACTTATTTTACAGGAAACTCGATGGTACAATCCGTACAACTCAGTGCCAGTCTGGAAGATTATTTGGAAGCGATCTTCTGCCTCTTTTCGGAAAAAGGCGGCATCCGAGCCAAAGACATCGCCCGGCGGCTGGGCGTCAAGGCCGGTTCCGTGACCGGGGCGCTGCAGGCGCTTTCGGAAAAGAAGCTGATCCGCTACGCCCCCTACGAAGTCATCACCCTGACCTCGGAGGGACTGCAAAAGGCCCGGCAGATTGTACGACGGCATGAGGTTTTAAAGGAGTTCTTTGTGGAGGTGCTGGGGGTCGATGAGGCGATTGCCGACGAAGGCGCCTGCACACTCGAACACGGCATCCCCAAGGTGATTTTTGAACGATTAACGGAATTTGTGGAAACGTATAAAAAGGATCAAGTCATGACGGATACCAAAAAAGAGGCGTCCCTGGCGGATCTCAAGCCCGGGCAAAAAGGAACCGTCCTGCGGCTCAATCCGCGGGGAAGCATTACCCGGCGGCTGGCGGATATGGGCATCGGCCGCGGGGCGCTGATTGAAGTCGAGCGGGTGGCCCCGCTGGGAGACCCTATTGATATCAAAGTTCGGGGTTATCACCTGTCCCTGCGAAAAAATGAGGCCGCCGAGATCAAGCTGTCTGTCCTGTAAATTTTTTTTGGGAGAAATGTTAGGTGCACCTAATTTTATAAGGCAAGCAATATTATGAAACAAACACGCATCACCGTCGCCCTTGCGGGCAACCCCAACAGCGGCAAGACCACCCTGTTTAACGCCCTGACCGGCGCCCGCCAGCACATCGGGAATTATCCCGGCGTAACGGTCGAAAAAAAGGAGGGACTGCGTTTTTACAACGGCTTCGAAATCAAGTTCGTGGACCTGCCGGGAACGTACAGTTTAACCGCTTATTCCATCGAAGAGATCATCGCCCGCGACGTTCTCGTTGCCGAGCCGCCCGACCTGGTGGTGCACGTGGTGGACAGTTCCAATCTTGAACGAAATCTGTACCTGACTACCCAGTTGATGGAGATGAACACAACGCTGGTGCTGGCGTTTAACATGATCGACGTGGCCCGCCGGCAGGGCCATGATATGGATCTGCCCAAGCTGTCCGAGCTGCTGGGCTGCCCGATTGTGCCGACGGTGGCCAGCCGTAAAAAAGGCATCGACCGGCTGCTGGACACAATTATTCAAACCGCCCGGCACAAAGCGGACCGCCCCGCCAGGCCGCCTCTGCGATACGGCAAGGAAATCGAGCAGCAGCTTGAATCCATCATGCGGCTCATTCCCGACGGCCACCCGCTGGCCGAGCCATACGGCCGCCGGTGGCTGGCCCTCAAACTGCTCGAACAGGACCGGGAGATTCTCGACCGCGGCTGGCCGGAGCCGATGATTCAGGCCGTGGCCCAGAGCGTCGAGCGGATCAAAAAACACGTCGGCGACGAGCCGGAAATCGTGATCGCGGACCGGCGCTACGGAGTGATCTCCGGGGCCTGCCAGGAAGCGTTTCGGCCGTCGGTTGAATCCCGCCATACGGCCAGTGACGCGGCCGATGCGGTGCTGCTGCATCGGCTGCTCGGACTGCCGATTTTCGCGCTGCTGATGTATGCGGTCTTTGCATTGACCTTTCGGCTGGGCGATCCCCTGATGGGCTGGATCGAGACGGCGTTTGAGGGGCTGGCGACAGCGACGGCAGGACTGTGGCCGCCCGATGCCGAAAGCCCGGTCAAGTCCCTGCTCGTGGACGGGATCCTCGGCGGCGTCGGGGGCGTAGTCGTCTTCCTGCCGAACATTCTGCTGCTGTTTTTGGCCATCGCGATTATCGAGGACAGCGGCTACATGGCCCGGGCGGCCTTTTTGATGGACCGAGTCATGCACAAAATCGGGCTGCACGGAAAAAGTTTCATTCCCATGCTGATCGGCTTCGGATGTTCGATCCCGGCGATGATGGGCACCCGGATTCTTGAAGACAGGCGAAACCGGCTGACGACGCTGATGATTATCCCGCTGATGAGCTGCGGGGCGCGGCTGCCGATCTATGCGCTGCTGATCCCGGCGTTCTTTGCGCCCTGCTGGCACGGCCTGATGATGTGGCTGATTTACATGATCGGCATCGGGCTGGCGATTGTCTGCGCCTGGCTGCTGCGCAAAACCCTGCTGCGGGGACAGACCGTTCCCTTCGTGATGGAACTGCCCCCCTATCGAGTGCCGACGCTGCGCGGGGTGCTGCTGCACATGTGGCAGCGGGGCGGGTTGTATCTGAAAAAGGCCGGAACGGTCATTTTGGCGATCTCCATCGTTCTGTGGGCCATGACCAGCTATCCAAAGGTCGGCGACGAGGCGCTGGCAGGGCTCAGCGAGGAGCAGGCCGGGCAGGTTGCATTGCGGCATTCCATCGCCGGCCGAGTCGGCAGCGCCCTCGGCCCGGTCCTCCGGCCGATGGGATTCGATGAACGCATCGGAACGGCCCTGATCGGGGCCCTGGCGGCCAAGGAAGTCTTTGTCGCCCAGTTGGGTATTGTCTATTCCATGGGACAGACCGATGAGGAATCGGAAACCCTGCGCGAAAAACTGCGGCAGGATTACACGCCCCTGCAGGGCTTCTGCATCATGCTCTTTGCGCTGATCAGCGCCCCGTGCATTGCCACCGTGGCCGTCTGCCGGCGGGAGAGCGGCACCTGGACGTGGGCACTGTTCCAGTTTGCCGGCCTGACGGCCCTGGCCTACGGCATCACTGCGGTTGTCTATCAGGTTGGGCGTCTGCTGCTCTGACAAACAATGAGAACCGCGATTAATTTCACTGTCGATTGTATTCTTCTGGGACTGCTGGCCGGGGTGGTGTGGACCGGCCTGGTGATGCGGTATGTCCTGCCGCCGGGTTTTCGGGGCTGTTACGGCTGGACCCTGTGGGGCCTGGGAAGGCATGATTACGGAACGATTCATTACGGCCTGTCGGTTTTGATGGTCCTGTTCAGCGGGATTCATCTGGGACTGCATTGGAGATGGTTTTGCGCAAAACTCAACGCACGGGTACGAACCCGGGGCCAATCGCTGATCGCCCTACTGCTCGTTCTATTTCTGTTTGGTCTTTGCATAGGAAGCGTGTTTTTTCTGCACAAACAGGTCTGCAAGCCAAATGCCCGCCCTGCTGCCGCAGCCGCGGAGCCGGGGGAAAAGAGATCCTTTTTTTTAATCCCAAAATAAGGTGCGGCTAACTTTATAAGGAACTACAAAGTCACCGGAAAAACACAACAGGAAGAAAGAAGACACCAAATGGTTTGGTGTCATAAAAAAGTACAGTCATCGGTACACAATGAAAGGAAAGGGAAAGATGAAAAACCGAACAAGCAACAACCGGGGGATAAGCTTACTGTGGACGCTTGCAGTCTGTGCCCTCTCGTCTGCCGGCCAGGCGGGGCCGGCAAACAGCCGGAACTGGGCCGACAGCGTGGTCAGCTACACCTCACAGATTCAAAACTACGAGGGCACGCTGATGGGTCCATCCACAGAATATTGGCTGCTGGGCCCCTCCGATACGGACCAAAACGGGAACCTGTATGCTTTCGACTGGGGCATTGACCAAATGACAAATGCCGGCTGGAAGGCAGCGGCCCCGGCCCAGGAGATCGTTGTCCAATTCGATACGGCGCTGACGGACGGCGCCGGAGACGACCTTGTCATTCGACTGTTTTGCGGTCCCAAAGCCGAAGCTTCGGTCTATGTAAGCGAGGACGGATCCAACTGGATTCAGCTTGATTCGATTGTCGGCGCTGCGCAGCAGGACCTTGGAACGCCCGGACAACTGGCGGATGTATCGTACGATTTTGAAGGACTTGGAATCCGCGGGGTCCATTACGTAAAGGTCTATCGGGAAACCACCGGCAACGGAACCGGGATGTTTTTTGACTCGTTCGGTACCGCGGTGCCCGAACCGGCGACACTCCTGCTGCTGGGAGCAGGAGCCGCCGCGTGCCTGAGAAAACGGAAATAGAACGACGGCTCCTTCAGGATGCGGGCCCTCGCTCGGCCCGTATCCTTTTTCGGGGATTTGTTGATGAAGCACAAAATCGAAAAAGCGTTTACCGTAATCGAACTGCTGACGGTCATTGGCATAATCGCCCTGCTGATGGGGATTGTGCTGCCTTCCCTGTCTGCCGCCAGGGAGCAGACCCGATCGGTTCTCTGCCGGGCCAATCTCAAACAGCTCGGCCTGGCCCTGCGGATGTATGGAGACGATTGTAACGGGAATATGCCGTCAGCGGAACCGTATCCCGGCAGTTACGGCAAAAGCGCTCAGCATTGGTTCAACAACGCGGCCCTGCTGAACCCGTTGGGACTGGAAGTCAGGATCGATGAAAACGGAGAGCCGGTCGGGCCGGGCAAACAGCGTTCCGTGCTGACCTGCCCGACTCACAAAAAACCGGACTGGTCCCGGGACAGTCTGCCGGAGGATCCGGCCAGGGAGCGGGCGTTTGCCCTGAGCTATATGGCCAACGGAACGCTGGGCGTTTCGGGCAAATGCAATCAGCCCACGGAATACCGGCAGGAGCGCGAATTCAAGAATCCCGCCAGGGCCATGATGTTCTGTGAAGGCAACGGGACGGAGTCGGTCCCGGGAACCGTGCTTTTCGACGGATGTCCCAAACCCAATCTGTTGTTTCGACATCGCGGCCGGGCCCATGCCCTTTTTCTCGACCAGCATGTTGAATTGCGGACGGAAGAGGAGGTGCCTTTCTGCAGTCGATTTGATGAAAAACGTTTCGGCGAATTCTGGTACGCCAAAAAACCTTAACCCTTAACAAGGAGACGGAATGAAACAGGGAATCCTTACGGGATGGATATTGGCACTATGCGGAACGGCGTCGGCCCGCTACATAGAAGGCATTAACTGGGCCGACCGGGTCGTGTATCATACAGACAAAATTCAAAGTTTTGTGGACGGGTATTGCGGAGGCCCCGGGGCGCTGATGATGCAGTCCGTAACCCCGGCAACCACCTGGCTGGTGCTGGGCCCCGGCGATGCCGACGGCAACGGCGACCTGTACGCCTGGGACTTTGACCGGGGGGACCGGGATTATGTGGCCGGGTGGCGATCAGCTTCCGCTGCACACGCCGACCAGGAAATCATCGTGCAGTTTGACCACGGAATCCGGGATGCGGCCGGCGATGATCTGGTCATTCGCCTGTATGGCGGGCCGCTGGCGGCCGCCTCTGTCTGGGCCAGTACGGACGGCCGGAGTTTTACGCAAATCGGCGTCATCGAGGGACAACTCAACGGGCTTCCCGGCACACCGGGCCGGTTCTATGACGCATCTTTTGATTTGGACGGACGATTTGCCGAGCCCGTCCATTTTATCCGGGTTTGCCGAGAGGTGACCCAGCCGCAGTCCGGCATGTTTTTTGACTCGTTCCGCACCGCCTATGTGGATCTGCCTGAGATCGGCGAACCGGTTGCCCGGTATGGCTGGTCTCTGAAAGCAGATGTCAATCAGGACGGGTATGTCAATCTGAACGATCTGGCAGGGATCTCCGCTCAATGGAAGCGGTGCAACGATCCGAATCATCCGCTTGCAGATCTGTGGCTTTTTGAGGATCCCAATTCCATCCCGTCAAGCTGCCACGGCGTCCATCAGGCGGGAATGGGCATGGACGGCGACCTGAACCGGGACTGCCGGGTGGACCTGGCGGATTTGCAGGTCTTTACGGAATTCTACCTGCTTTGCAATGACCCGGACGACCCGGCATGCCTTCCAAACTGGCCGGAGATATAAACGAACAGTCATCCCATTAAAAAACAGGAAAACAGGATGAAACGAAAACACATGACAAAAAAAATGAGTGTGACAGTCGCCCTTGTCCTGGGTATGATTTTTTCCGGGTGCAAACGAACGGATGAAACGCAGGCGGCCATCGCCGCACTCAGAGCACAGCTCAGCCCGCTGCAGGTGCGTAACTCGGACGGCTCCGTTAAGACGATTTCCTTTGAACAGGCGCTGCACTGGCATGAAACCCGGGAATCGGACCATGCTGAAGCAGAAGACGATCATCATGCCGCCGAATCACACCCGATCTGCCTGGGAGTGCTGGCCGGGTACCAGGCCATCCGCTATGCCTGCGATCAGCTTTTCCCGGAAGAGAGTGCGGCCGCAGACGACTTTGAGATTGAAGTCAGCGGCCCGATGAACGGGGTACGGGACATCCTGGCCCTTTATACCGGCAAAGAAACGGATTTTAAGGGCGCCCCGGGACCGATAAGTCGAAACAGCTTCACCTTTACGGCATGGAAGCTGTCAACCAATCAGTCTGTCGTGTTTCGGCTCCGCGAGGGCCTTATCCCCAACCTGTTCTATGAACTGAAAAATGAAGGCGCCGCCTGCGGCCATCCCCAACTGGGCAAAATGAAACAGCAAACAATTCTGAATCTCCTCTCTGTGCCGGCCGGGGACTGTTTTGAACGGCTGGAAAATGCCGCTTTTTCAAATCGCTAAATAAGAACGGAGAAGACAGAATGGAAACAATTTCGGTCATTGCAGTGGTGGGCGCGGCGGCCTGGTGGATGATTCGCCAATGGACCGGCCCGAAGAAAAAAGACGGCGCCTGCGGATGCGGCGGAAGCTGTGCCGATTGCCCGCTCAAAAAAAACGCCTCGGGTTCTGACGGAGTCGATTGGGACGTGTAAGGTTGACTGATCTGTAAACAATCTTTATGCTGGCACCAATCTGAAATACACAACACACCACGGAAAGGAAATAGTATGAGAAAACCAGTCACTTTCATCAGCGTCCTGATTCTGCTTACTGCCGCCGCGCTCTGCCAGGCCGATGCGGCCGAGGAGTTTTGGCAGCGGGACTCGCTGACCGGCGGATTCTGGGGGCTCAACGGCATCCTCGAACCATCCGGGGTCGATTTTGCATTCAGTATGACCAATATTTACCAGCTTAACACCCGCGGCGGAACCGCCACCCACCGCCGGCAGGGCCGCTGGTCAGGCAGCTTCGATCTCGAAATGAACATGGACCTCGAACGACTGGCGGGCATTGAAAACGGCTCGGTGTATATGCTGGCCGAAGGCACCTGGTCGCGCAACGACATTGACGCAACCTCCGTCGAATCGGCCTTCGGCGTCAACGGCGATTTTGCCCCGCGCGAGGCCTTTACCATCATCGAACTGTGGTACCAGCAGGGCTTCTGGGACAACACGCTCCACCTGCGCATCGGAAAACTGGATATGACCGGCGGTTTCGATCATCGCGGTTGCCCGGTCTCCTTCGACTGCAACCGCTACGCCAACGACGAAAACACCCAGTTCCTCAACGCGGCACTGGTCAACAATCCCACAATTCCCTTCCCCGATTACGGAATCGGGGCGATTGTGTTCTGGAGCCCCGTCGCGGACTGGTACGTCTCCGTCGGGGCCGCCGACACCCAGGCCGACAAGCGGGAAACCGGACTGAATACCGCTTTGGGCGGTGAGGATTATTTTGTGATGATGGCCGAGACCGGCATCACTCCCCGGCTCGATTCGATCAACGGACCGCTCCAGGGGGCCTATCGAGTGGGAATGTGGTATGATCCGCAGCCGCGGCCGGTTGAACCGGAAAATTTCAACAATCCCGACCGGCAATACCGGGACCAGACGGGCCTGTATCTCAGTTTTGACCAGATGCTCAGCAAGGAAAACCGCGACCCGGAAGACATCCAGGGACTGGGCGGCTTTTTCCGATACGGCTATGCCCACGGCCGAAGCAGCGAGATCTCCAATTTCGTCAGTTTCGGGCTTCAATACGAAGGGCTTCTGGACGGCCGCGACAGCGATGTCCTCGCCCTCGGCTATGCCCACGGAACCTTCAGCGGCCGGGCCGACAGCACCTATACCGAAGATTACGAAAGCGTCATCGAGATGTATTATTCGGCCCAGGTGGCCGGCTGGATGAATATTACACCGTCGATCCAGTATGTCTCCAATTCCGGCGCCGCCGCGGGCGTCAGCGATGCGCTGGTCTTCGGCGTCCGAACCCTGCTGACATTCTAAAACCGCAAAAAACGGCTCCCGGCCGAAGATTTGGGCGGAAATGATTGCAAAGGACGCCGGCAAATGCTATGGTATGCCGGTGGCCGAGGTGCAGGCCTGCCAACAAATCGTACTGGAGAGGTGTCGGAGTGGCTGATCGAGCTGGTTTCGAAAACCAGTGTGCCCGTTAGGGCACCGCGGGTTCGAATCCCGCCCTCTCCGGTTTTTTTGTCTCCCCCAAAACCCATTTTTTCAATTGGACAGCCCACCGCAACCGGCCGGTGCATCCGGCCCGGCATTTCTCGCCCGCACGGATATAAGGATTGAGAATTTTATCATAAGCGGATATAATTTCCTGTTTTGAGGAAACAACCATATTGGCAAACACCTTTAGATAAGGTAGCGAGCGTTTATGCTGGTCATAATTGATTACGGCGTGGGCAATGTGCGGAGCGTGATTAACGCTTTTCGCTATATCGGCTGCGAAATCGTGGTAAGCTGCGACCCGGCCGAGATCCGCCGGGCCGACGGGCTGATCCTGCCGGGCGTGGGAGCCAGCGGATACGCCATGCAAAAAGTCGCCCCGATTGCGGAGGTGATCAAAGAGCAGGCGGCCGTCGGCACACCCCTGCTCGGCATCTGCGTCGGCTACCAGATCTTATTTGATGAGACCTACGAAATGGGAACTTTCAAATGCCTGGGATTAATCCGGGGGAAGGTCATTCCGATTCCGGCCGCCCCCGGCCTGGCGATCCCGCACATGGGCTGGAATTTTGTAAATATTCCGGAGGGGATGACCCTGCTGGAAGACATGCGGCCGGGCCGGCACTTTGCCTTTGCCCATTCCTTTTATGCCGACATTGACGATCCGCAGGCCGCTGTAGCCACCACACAATACGGTCTCGATCTGCCGGCGGCGGTACAAAAGAACAACATCTACGGCTGCCAGTTTCACCCCGAAAAAAGCGCCGCCGACGGCCTGCGCTTTCTGAAAAACTTCGCAACCCTGTGCAATCAAGGCCGCGGCCCATGCTGACCAAACGAATCATTCCCTGTCTCGATGTCAAAGACAACCGCGTTGTCAAAGGCGTTAATTTCGTAAACCTGCGCGACGCCGGCGACCCGGTGGAACTCGGCGCACGCTACAGCGATGAAGGGGCCGATGAGCTGGTCTTTCTTGATATCACCGCCACCATCCGGTCGCAGAAAACCATCGTTGAAATGGTGGAAAAAGTCGCTCAAAAGGTCTTTATTCCCTTTACCGTCGGCGGCGGCATCTCCACGGCCGACCAGATCGGTTTGCTGCTGCGGAGCGGCGCCGACAAATGCTCGATCAATACCGCGGCCGTCTTCCAGCCCGACCTGCTGCGCGAGTCGGCCGAGCGGTTCGGCAGCCAGTGCGTCGTGCTGGCCATCGATGCGCGCCGCACGCAAAACAAAGACAACCACTGGCACGTCTGCGTCAAGGCCGGATCGGAACCGACCGACCTGGACGCCGTCGAATGGGCCGTCCGGGCTCAGCAGCTCGGCGCCGGGGAAATTCTGCTGACCAGCATGGACGCCGACGGCACGCAGGCCGGCTACGACATCGCCCTGACCCGCGCTATCGCCGAGGCCGTGGATATTCCCGTCATCGCCTCCGGCGGAGCCGGCTCGCTCGAAAGCATGTTCGAGGTGCTCGAAGAGGGAAAAGCCGACGCCGTCCTGGCCGCCTCGATCTTTCATTACGGAACCTATTCGATCCGGCAGACGAAAGAGTTTCTGGCTCAGCAGGGTGTGCTGATCCGTCCCGTATAAAAGAAACCGTTTTGCGGTAAGGAGATCAAATATGGAATCCGCTACTCCGTCGATCAGCGTACTCGAACCGGTCAGTCCGGCCATCGAGAAAACCAAATCGATTCTCTTTCAACCGTTTGATCTGAAAAAATGGGGCGTCTTCGGCTTTTGCGCCTGGCTGGCAATGCTGGGCGAAAGAGGCGGCGGGGGCGGAGGCGGACGATTTCAGATGCCGCGCGGCGGAAGCGCCGGGGCGGAAGCCGCCCAGGCCAGGGCCTGGCTGGCCGCCAACCTCTATTGGCTGGCGCCGACGGTTTTACTCCTCGTCCTGTTTATTGTCGCGATCTGCCTCGTGCTTCTGTGGCTGCGAAGCCGCGGCAAATTCATGTTTCTTCACTGCGTGGCCACCAACCGCGCCGAGGTCGCCGTGCCCTGGCAGACCTTCGCGGCGCAGGCCAACAGTCTGTTTCTGTTTAAACTGGCGCTGGGGGCCGTTTCCATGCTGTGTATCCTCCCGCTGATCGGCCTGCTGGCGTTTTCGATCTGGCTAGTCGCCGGGGCGGAGATCGTCATCGGGGGCGTCATCCTCATTGCCCTGGCAGTACTGCTGATGATCTTTGCCTGCGTTGTCTTCGGCGTCATTACCAAATTCACCCATGACTTCGTGGTCCCGATCATGGCCCTTCGCCGCTGCCGAACCATGGTCGCCTGGAGGGAGTTTGCCGAGATACTGAAAGCCGACAAGGGCCGCTTCGTTCTCTACCTGCTTTTCCAGCTCCTGATTGCGCTGGTCATCGGCTCGATCACGTCCATCCTCACGATCATGACCTGCTGCTTCTGCTTTACGCTGTGCATTCCGTTCGTGGGAACCTATATCGCGGCGGTGATCTTTCTTCCCCTGAGCACCTTTGCCCGGGCCTATTCCCTGCTCTACCTGGCCCAGTACGGCCCGGCTTATGATGTCTTTGGGGCCGCCGCGCCCGTCCTCGCGCAGGAAGCCGGGGGATTTGTTGAAGGAAACGGAATCTAAGCGGCCCGGGAGACGATCCGACACACTATGCCGATTCATCGACGACATCGATACATCCTGACGGCCGTAGGCATTTACTGGCCGGTGATTTTCTGGCTGACGCATATCCCCGTACCGGACCTGGCCCGGCGCAGCGGCATGTCCGACAAAACCATGCACGTGCTGGCCTATCTGGCCCTGACCTTTCTGGTCTGGCTGGCTGTCAGTCCCTATCAAAAGGTCCGCTGGAACCGCCCCGCCGTCTGGGTGGTCCTGGCGCTGATCGCCGGTTACGGCGCGCTGGACGAGTGGATGCAGGGACTGCCGTCGATCAACCGGGGAGCCGATGTGGCCGATTTCCTGGCCAACCTGCTGGGCATCCTGCTGGCCCTCGGCATCCTGTCGTTTCTCCGCTTCTGGCCGGCCCTGCTGACCGTCTCGGCAATTTTTATTTTTGCCGTCAATAACCTCTCCGGCATTCTCCTGCTGCTGGGGCAGTATCATTTGAATACGATTTTCCACTTCACGGCCTATGCGGCGATAACGCTGATCTGGATCCAGTACGACAGCCGCCGCCCGCATTCGCCCGGCGGCCTGCTCAGTCGCCTGCGAAGGGGGATTGCCCTGCCGGCGGCTTTCCTGATCTTCATCAAAATAACCGGGCTTCTCTTCGGCAAGAAGTTCTGGTGGATCGACGCGGCCGTGGGGGTCTTCGCCGTCTGCGCCGCGGCCCTCGGTTCGGCGCTGGTGATGCGCCGCCGCGGCCGCCCGTCAACGAAACACTAAAGTCCTCTTGTCTCCCCGCGGGCCTCTCAATCAAAAACACCCAGGTCCCATTGGTCACGCCAGCGGATCCGAATCGGCTCGTAGCCGTCCGCGGCGGGAATGAACTCAATCGGCAGCCAGATATATCGCCCGTCGATGGCGTTTTCCGGGTTCCAGCGGTCGGCCATAAAAAGAAAGGCCCCCTTTCGGCCCTGCACAGGCAGCACGTAGGTACTCTGGGCCCGAAACGTCAGCTCCGCGTCGGGCCCCTCGCACGGATTGCCCAACTCCATCCACGGCCCCCAGATCGATTCGGCCACGGCGCTGCGGGCGGCGTTCGGCGCCCAGCCGGTACAGCCCGAGCCGATAAAATAATAGAAACCCTTGTGCTTAAACAGCGTCGGCGCCTCCATCCACCGGGCCGCAAAAACCCGCACGAACCGGCCGCTGTGATCGGTATAATCCTCTGTCAGTTCCGCGATATGCAGCGTGCTGTTGTCTTCCGAGGCGTAGATGTGATAGGCCGTGCCGTCGTCATCGACAAACAGCGTCATATCCCGCGCCATCTGACCGGTGACATACCCCTTGCCGAGCAGATTCAGCACATCCGGATGCCGGGGCAGTGAGCCGCCGGAATAATGCGTTTCCATGACCTTCCGGTCCACCGGCTTCTGGTGCGACTCCTGCACATTCATCGGCCAGACGCCCTGGTTCGGCCGCACACTGCGGACGTATTGATAGGGGCCTCTCGGCCGTGTGCCGACGGCCAGACCGCTCATCGCCGCCGTATAGCCCCGGCCCTTCAGCTCATGATGAAACCACATCACGAACTGCCGGGTCTTCGGATTGTAAATCACCTTCGGACGTTCAATAATGCACCCGGCGGTCAGGGGATGGTTGGGATCGTCCGTGACCACCGAAAGCGCAATGCCCTCATCGGTCCAGTTATATAAATCCTTTGAGCGATAGCAGTGAACGCCGACATGAGCGAGATTGCCCGCCCGGCCGGCGATCTTGTGTTCGCCGAACCAGTAATACACCCCCTCGTGAAAGAGAATCCCGCCGCCGTGGGCGTTGATGTGCACGCCGTTGTTGTCTTTCCAGATCTGCCCCGGCTCAAACGAAGAATACCTCCCCGCGGCCGAACCTGCCGCCAGGGCCCAACACAGCATCCAGCCGACAGACCGCCTCGATATTCGCTTCATGTGACCATCCCCGGTTCCTTCCATTCTCATTTTCTCAAACCGCCCGGCAACTTCCCAGGCCGCCGGATCCGATGCCCGCAGGCAGGACACCGCAGGTCCGCCGCCGGCGCATCGGCCGCCGCATAAACCACCCGGCCGCACGGACACAACACCGCCGTATCGGCCCGGTTTTCGGCCTCCGGCGCGGTCGGCGCCGACCGGGCGGACGCAGTTTCCTGCACACGAACGGCCGGCTTTGGCTCTTCCGGCTCTTCCTGCCGAGCCCGCTTTTGGCGAACGCTCCAGGATTCCTCCCAGAATCGTTCCTCCGGCTGCCGGTCGCGAAGCGCCTGCCACAGCGTCCGCTCATCCGGGTGCGGCCGGATACGGCCGACCTTCAGCAGCAAGCTCGCGTAAGCCAGCCCCGTCGAAAAGGCCAGCGGATGCACCAGGCAAGCCAAATACCAGCCCAGAAATAAACAAAAC
>JAHDQI010000414.1 GCA_018433925.1 Phycisphaerae bacterium
AAAGCGAATATTAAAAGGCATTGTCTTCTCCCGTTTTTATTTCTGCGATTTGTGTATAGTATATGCGCTGTACACAAATTTGCCATAAAAAAACACTTGCATTCTTCATTCCGCAGTATATAGTAAGAATATACGTTTCTTTTCATTTACGGTTCGGGAATGCGAGCCGGCAGCGCAGCATGTGAGAGATTATGGGTAAATTAATCGTTGTTTCAAATCGACTTCCGGTCAATATCAGCCGGCATTCAGACGGCCTGAAAGTCCAGCGGAGTGTCGGGGGGCTGGCGACGGGGCTGGCCAGTTATTTGGCGGGACGGGAGCGTCTTTGGATCGGCTGGCCCGGCATTCATAAGGAAGATCTTTCGCATAAAGATCAACAGGAAATCACAGACTTGCTGGCGGAACAGGACTGCAAGCCGGTTTTTCTGACCGGGATGCAGATTCATGGATTTTACGAGGGCTTCAGCAACAAAACCATCTGGCCGCTGTTTCATTATTTTTCTCAATTCGCTGAGTTTGAGATTCGCACTTGGAAGCAGTACCGGAAGGTCAATGAGTTGTTTTGCAAAGAGGTTCTCCGTGTTGTCGAGCCGGATGATCAGATTTGGGTGCATGATTATCAGCTCATGCTTCTTCCGGGAATGCTGCGAGAAAAGCTGCCGCATGTCAAGATCGGTTTTTTTCTGCATATTCCGTTTCCTTCTTTTGAGATTTTTCGGCTGCTGCCGTGGCGAATCGAGATTCTTCAGGGACTGCTGGGAGCCGATCTTGTGGGTTTTCATACCTATGATTATGTGCGGCATTTTCTCAGCAGCATTCAGCGGCTGTGCGGACTGGATAATACGATGGGACTGGTCAGCGTAAATTCACGGCAGATCAAGATCGACGCGTTTCCGATGGGGATTGATTATACCCGGTATGCACATGCCGGTCAGCGGAAAAAAGTCCAGGAGGAACTCAGCGAACTTCGTAAGAAGGTGGGCCGGCGCAAGGTAATCTTTTCCGTGGATCGCCTGGATTATACAAAAGGTATTTTGCAGCGTCTGGAGGCCTTTGACTGGTATCTGAGCACACATCCGCAAATGCGGGGCAAGGTGGTGATGATCTTGCTGGCGGTACCGAGCCGGACGGGGGTAGAGGATTACGATCAGCTTCGCAATCACCTGGAGCAGCTCGTGGGGCGTATCAACGGATCCCTGGGGACGATCGGGTGGATCCCGGTGTGGTATTTATTCCGAGCGGTTCCGTTTGAGCGGCTTGTTGCTCTTTACAAACTGGCTGATGCGGCCCTGATCACACCGCTGCGGGACGGGATGAACCTGATCGCCAAGGAGTACCTGGCCGCTAAGGATGACCAGCGGGGCGTTTTGATTTTGAGCGAGATGGCCGGGGCGGCCAGCGAACTGCCTGAGGCCCTGACGGTCAATGCATTTGATAAGAAGGCCATTGTTGAGGCGATTGACCGAGCTTTGACCATGCCGGCAGCGGAGCAGAAACGCCGCATGCGTCTGATGCGGGAGCGTCTGTCGCGGTACACGGTAGTTCGCTGGGCTCACGATTTTCTGGATTCTCTGGAACATCAGCATCAGCAGCAGTCCACACTGGGAGGCCGCCGTCTTTCCCTGAAGATAAGCCGGGGTCTGTTGAAGGAATACAAACAGGCATCTCGCCGGCTTTTACTGCTGGATTATGATGGGACGCTGGTGGATTTTGCCGCCCGGCCGGAGGATGCCGGGCCGGATGAGGAACTGATTGAACTTTTGAAAACACTGGCCGGTCAGCCCGGCAATGAGCTGGTGATCATTAGCGGCAGGGATCGAAAGACCCTGGACCGGTGGCTGAAAAAGACCAGCGCTTCGCTGATTGCCGAACACGGGGCCTGGAGTAAACCCGCCGGCCGGCGCTGGACCTCGATGGGACCGCGGGAGCGTGACTGGAAGCTTGTGATTCGACCGATCCTGGAGGTGTTCTCGGATCGGACCCCCGGTTCTTCGGTGGAAGAGAAGGCCTATTCGCTGGTCTGGCATTATCGGCAGGTAGCCCCGGAACTGGCAATGGTGCGAACTCAGGAGATCAAGGATGCGCTGAATAAACTGATTGTCAATATGGACCTGGGCCTGTATGAGGGCAATAAAATCCTGGAGATTAAAAGCACGGGAATCCATAAAGGTCGTGCGGCTGAGCCGTGGCTTGTGGGGGAGCCGTGGGATTTTGTGCTGGCGGCGGGAGATGATTATACCGATGAAGACCTGTTTGCCGTGATCTCGAAGGAGGGATATTCCATCAAAATCGGCAGTGGGCCGTCGCGGGCTCGTTTTACGATGGAGTCCGTCGGACAGTTTCGAACGTTGTTAACTGAATTGGCAGGGAGTTGTCATGCTGCGTCTGGATGATTTTAGAAAAGTGGTACCGGATGAGCGGATCGCGGAGATCTATCAGCGAGCCCGGAAATTATACAACAAACATATTGTTCACTTGAACGCCACCTACCAGGGAGGCGGCGTGGCGGAAATTTTGTATTCGCTGGTGTTGCTGATGAATGATGTAGGGATTCATGCGGGATGGCGGATTCTGCACGGCAGCCAGGAATTTTTCGAAGTGACCAAATCATTCCACAATGCTTTGCAGGGGAAATCTTTATCGCTGACGGATCGAATTCAGGAGATTTATACCCGGGTCAATGATAATTTTTCCAAATTTACGCACCTGAATCATGACTGTGTTATTATTCATGATCCGCAGCCGCTTTCGCTGATTCAGTCCTATCGAAAGAAACAGCCATGGATCTGGCGGTGTCATATTGATCTAACAGATCCCAATCCGGAACTGTGGGATTTTTTGAAGGGATTTGTGCTCAAATATGACCAGGTTGTTTTTTCCAGCGAGAGCTATTTCAAGAAGGATTTGCCGGTGGATCAGCGGCTGATGTTTCCGGCGATCAATCCGCTGAGCGGGAAAAACCGGTTTCTCTCTGATCGCGAGATTAAAGAGCAACTGGAACGGGCGGACATTCCCACGGACAAGCCCATTATAACACAGGTTTCTCGGCTGGACCCGTGGAAGGATCCGGAAGGTGTGATTGAAGTATTCAAGCGGGTCAAAGAGACGGTTGATTGCCGCCTGATGTTTTGTTATAACGCTGCCAGTGATGATCCCGAGGGGATGCTGATGTACGAAAAGGTTACCGTGAAGGCAAAGAAGCTGATTGACAGCGGGGATATTTTGATGGTTGTGGGCAATGAAGAGCCGCTGGTCAACGCGGTACAGCGGTTTTCGGATGTCATCATCCAAAAGTCCACGCGGGAAGGGTTTTGTCTGTGTGTGACGGAGGCGCTGTGGAAAGGCACGCCGATTGTGGCCTCGAATGTGGGTGGGATTCCCATCCAGATACAGGATGGTCATAACGGATTTCTGCTGGAGCCAAATGATTTGGACGGGTTTGCCGAGAAGATCGTGTACCTGCTGAAACATCCGGCCGAGGCCGGGAAAATCGGCGAAAACGGGCATGAGACGGCTCGGAAGAAGTTTCTGATTACACGTCTTTTGAGCGATTATCTGGATATGCTCAATTCGATTATGACGTAAAGGTGCGGTATTGGATCAAACTGCGGCCGTGCGCGGGGTTTATTCGTCGATCCCGAAATAGTCCAGCCACCGGTCGGTTTCAGCATCGGTGATGCCGTGTCTTTTCTCCTTCGGTTCCGGGCGGGGCGGTTCTTTTTCCATCGTTTTGCAGACAGACATCCAGAACATATCGGCGCCGAGGGAGACGGCTTTTCTTTTTTTTGCGGCGGCCTTCAGGCGGCGGTCGCTGCTGACAACGATCAGCGATCGCGGGGCGGTGTTATCCTGAATTTTTTCTTCGATGACGGTGTCGGCGTCTTTATCCTGTCCGGAAAAAAAGACTTCAAGATTACGGAACCCCCCCAGCCCGGACTTATCAGGCGGGCCGATGCCGTCAAAGATAATTTGTCCCCGGTCCCGTGTGCGTTTGAGGTATTCGCTGAGGATGTGAACCAGACCCGCCTCATCCAGCGCCGCCATGGATTCTGATCGCTGGATGATTCGCAGCAGATTGTATCCGTCCATCAGGACCGGCACGCTGATCTCTCATCGGCTGAATAGCGCAATTCACCGGCCACAATGGTCTGCAGGACGCGGCCTTTGACAGTCCAGCCGTCATAGGGGCAGTTGTGGCTTTTGGAATAGAAGCGGCCGGAGTCGATGGTCCACTCGGCATCCGGATCGATGATGGCGACATCGGCGCGGTCGCCGACGGCCAGGGTTCCCTTTTGCACGCCGAGGATACGAGCCGGCCGCCAGGTAAGCATGGCCAGCATCTGCGGCCAGTCGAGCAGCCCCGGATCGATCAGGGCCTTTCGATAAAGCGGCAGGGCACATTCCAAACTTGCGATGCCGAACGGGGCGGCCAGAAATTCGAGTTCTTTTTCGCTTTTCAGGTGCGGGGCGTGATCGGTCGCGAGGGCATCAATCAATCCTTCCTGAACGGCTCGACGAAGGGCCTCCACATCGGCCAGCGTTCGCAGGGGCGGGTTGACTTTGTAGTTGGTGTCATAATCCCTGACGTATTCTTCGGTCAGAAGGAGATGGTGCGGGGTCACCTCGCAGGTGACCGGCAGACCCTCTTCTTTGGCCTGACGGATGATGGACACTGAACCGGCCGTGGAGATATGCTGGGCATGATAGCGGACCTGTGTTTTTTTTACGAGCTGGATGTCTCGCCAGAGCATCATTTCTTCGGCCAGGGGGTCGATTCCCGGCAGACCGAGTATCGTGGAATTGTACCCGGCGTTCATGACGCCGTTTCGAGCGAGAGAGTCGTCCTGGCAGTGCTGGGATACGACGAGGCCGAACATAGAGGCGTATTTCATCGCCCGGAGCATTACAGCCGTGTTCTGGACACCGGCCCCGTCGTCGGTAAAGCCGATGGCTCCGGCCTGGGCCATCAGCCCGATTTCGGCCAGGTCCTCACCTTTTCGGTCTTTGGTCAGGGCGCCCATAACGTAAATAAAGGTTTTACGGGCCTGCCGTCCCATCCGGTGAATGAATTCCACACCGGTGGCCTCGTCAATGGGCGGATTGGTGTTCGGCATACAGACGACGGAGGTAAAGCCGCCTGCCACGGCCGCGGCCGATCCGGAGGCGATGGTTTCCTCTTCTTCGTCGCCGGGCTGTCGAAAATGAACATGCAGGTCGATCAGACCGGGCGAGACGATTCTGCCTGTCGCATCCAGTACCGTATCGGCTTTGTTATCAAGGCGGCCGATTTTTTGGACCTTGTCTTCCGTAATGAGCAGGTCCGCAACCTCATCGACCCCGTTGGCCGGGTCAATCAGGCGTCCGTTTTTGATCAGGATGGAACGGATGCCGTTTGTCATGATTTTTGCTCCTTGGCTTCGACAGCGGCCGCCTGGTTGACCAGGAACAGCACGGCCATGCGGATGGCCAGGCCGTTGGCAACCTGCCGGAGAATGACACTGCGAGGGCCGTCGGCGACCTCCGATTCGATTTCGAGGCCGCGGTTGATCGGGCCGGGGTGCATAACCAGCATGTCCGGCTTGGCCTTTTTCATACGATCAACGGTCAAGCCGAAAAAGTGAGAATATTCGCGAATGGAGGGAAACAAGTTTCCGCCGAGGCGTTCAAACTGAATCCGAAGCATGTTGATTACGTCCAGTTTTTCGATGACCGCGTCGAGGTCACAGGAAACCTGCACGGGCAGTTTCTGCACCTGAGCGGGCATCAGAGTCGGCGGGCCGATAAGCGTGACCTCGGCGCCCAGTTTGGTCATGGCGTAAATATTGCTGCGAGCCACGCGGGAATGAGCGATATCGCCGACAATTCCGATTTTCAGTCCGTCCAGTGTTCCCTTAATCTGCCGGATAGTATAGACATCGAGCAGGGCCTGGGTGGGATGCTCGTGGTAGCCGTCTCCGGCATTGACAACACAGGCGTTGATGCTTCGACTGAGCAGTTTTGGGGCTCCGCCTGCCCCGTGACGGATGACGACGATGTCCACGCCCATAGCTTCGAGGTTACGGGCGGTGTCGATCAGGGTTTCTCCTTTGCTGACGGAGCTGTAGGATTTGCTGAACTCAATGACGTCGGCACTGAGCCGGCCGGCGGCGAGGGTAAAACTATTACGGGTGCGGGTGCTGTCTTCAAAAAACATATTGACGACAACCTTTCCGCGAAGGGCGGGGGCTTTTTTAATGGAACGGGTACTGATTTCCTCAAAGCCGCGGGCCGTATCAAGAATAAATTCAATTTCTTCCCGGCTCAGATCGCTTAAGCCGATCAAATGTTTGTTTCGCCACTGAAAATCCGTTTTCTTGTGTTTGGTCACGATTTCACTCGACTGTAACCTGTTCGATCTGATCTGTTTCCTTTAACTGTACCCGGACCGATTCCTCTTCGGCCACTTCCGATTTGATCCCCACGTAGTCGGCGTGAATCGGCAATTCGTGGCTGCCTCGATCCACGAGAACGGCCAGGCGAATGGTACGGGGTCGCCCGAGGTCTGTCAGGGCATCGAGAGCGGCCCGAACTGAACGGCCTGTATGCAGGACATCATCAACCAGCAGGATCGTGGTTTTGTGGATATCAAAGTCAATTTCGGTGGTGCGAACCTGCGGCTGAATATCCCCGGCCGGATCGTGAATGTCATCCCGATAAAGGGTGATATCCAGTGTGCCGAACGGAATTTCTTTGCCAAGAAGCCGACCGAGTTTGCTGCAGAGTCGCTCGGCCAGGATTTCACCTCGGCTGCGGATACCGATGACGACAAGTTCTTTATGGGAGCCCAGATCGTCAGCAATATTACTGCTTATTCTATCCAGTATCTGGTCAATTTGCTTTTCATCTAATAAAATTTTCATGCCGAAACCTGAATTTAAGGCAGTGTTTCATAGAAAACGCATTCAGAGCTCCTGTCTATCGGACGAGAGTATACCATCTGGGAAGATTCATAGCAAGGGGTTGTGTGATTTGGCTGGTTAATTCCCTGATTATCGGAGTTTCCGGGTCTGTGATGATCGGATTTAACCGGTTGCGTTGGATTGGTCGATTATGGTACAATGAGATTAAAACTGGTTTTGAAATCCTGAAATGGAGTTTTTGGGTTATTGATAGCGGATAAAATAAGTAAATTTGTTTGGATTGTCGTGATCCTGGCCGGTGTGTTTTCGACGGCAGCTTCTGGGGCCGAAGAAATGAGAACATCTCCCCTTGAGCCGCAGTTGCTGGCCTTTTGCGGGATCCGTGCTGTTCAGGAGCGTGAGCCAAATCTGACGGGTCTGGATGTTCAGATCGCGGCGGTATGTCGGTCGATGACCTATCTGGATGGTCTGCCGCAGGGGGATTATCGGTTTGATATGTCGCACCGCTGTCTGGAAGGCAGCGGGGTAACTTTTGCGGATGGGTCGAACGGATATTACGGTTTGTCTTCTCATGCCACGGCTATCGGCGGAATTCTCGTGGGGTTGGACCCGATCGGCTCGCATTCGGAGAGGGGGGGCTTTTTTTACAAGGGCATTTGCCCGGACGCCTCAGTTGAAGTGTATGAATTCTGGAGGTTTGTCAGTTTGACGATTTTCGGCGGGCGGGACTTTTCTGCCGATATTCTGACTCTGAGTCTGGGGGACTTATATGAGGACTGGTGGACGCGGGGAATAGACCGCCTGGCCGCGGAAAAAGGAGTTCTGGTTGTGGCCTCGGCAGGCAATGGGGCAGAATCGGGGGATTCGGTGTTGTATCCGGCGGCGGGTGCCAATGTGCTGGCTGTGGGGGTTCTGGATGCGGAGATCGGGCCGGATGGGCAGCCGATGCTGGGTTCGTTTTCTCTGCCGCGAAAAGGGAATTCGAGTTATGGCCCGACGGCGGACCGCCGCTGCAAACCGGATCTGACAGCGCCGGGCCGGGGGCTGGTTCCAACGGCACAGGGGTTGGCAGAATATGATATCGCAGGCGATTATACAAGTCTGGCGGCGCCGACGGTTTCCGGAACGGCTGCCCTGCTGGTGCAGAAAGCAAGGACAACGCCCGCTCTTGATCGGCACATGGGAATACTCGGAAGGAACTGCGTGCTGAAGGCAATTCTGATGAGTTCAGCGCAGAAATTGCCCTTCTGGAACAAAGGACTGCCCGGGCCGGAAGATGATACACAAACCCCGCTGGATTTCCAGCAGGGTGCCGGTCTGCTCGATGCGGAAGAGGCCGTGCGGCTGCTGACGGAAGGGAACCGGCCTGAAACGGGTTCCGAGAAAGGATGGGATCATTTAATTCTGTCAGCCGATCGGCCGGCAGCGCTTTATCCGTTTATTACCAGGCTGCCGATGGGGCAGTATTTGACGGCGACAATTGCCTGGAATCGACACTATGAAGATCGGTATCCGTTTCATCTGTTAGAGGATACCAACAGTGATCTGCGGCTGGAACTTTGGGCGATTGACCCGAATACTGCCGAGCGGATTCTTGTGGATATCAGTGACAGTCCCGTTGATACTGTTGAGCACATCCATATTCCGCTGCTTCCGGACTCTGCTGAATATGAATTGATGGTTCGTATAAATAATCCGGAGGTTCTGAGCTCAGGCCGGAGAGAACACGTCGGGCTGGCCTGGTCGGTCGGAGAGGATCGGTCAGTGGTCAACCCGTGGTGGTATGATCTCAATGAAGACGGCCGGATCGATGAGACGGATCAGATGGTTTTCACAATTTTTGACCGGGACCAGACAGAGCTCATTGATCAGCCGCTGATTCGGGAAACCCTGAAGTTATCACAGGAGCGAATTGATTTACTGACCCTGCAATGGGACCAGTGGAAGCCATATCTAAGCCGGTGGCATTCTCCATCCGGGTAAGATACCATTGCCGTTATGGCGCAAATCGAAAACTGAGAGTCTGGTAAATCAGTTTAGCGGCCAGAAAATCACAAGCCCATAAATCTTTTCTTGGACATAATTCCACTACGTCCATACCGACCAGCGTGTATTGTTTGCATACCTGCCTGATCAGGGTCAAAATATCGTACCAGCCCGCTCCTCCCGGTTCGGGTGTGCCGGTGGCGGCCATGATGGAAGGATCAAAGACATCCAAATCGATGGTCAGATAGACATTTTGGGTCAACAGGGAAAGAATTTTGTCGATCCATTTCCGGTCGCGGTCGTCAGCCATTTCATGGGCGAATACAATTCGCGACGGATCGAGGCCCGTTTTTTCGCTGCTGTCCATACTGCGAATGCCTGCCTGTACAATGGGGCACAGTTCGCGGGCCCGAGCCATTACGCAGGCATGATTGTAAGCGGATCCCTCGTATTGAAGGCGCGTGTCGGCGTGGGCGTCGAGTTGGAGAATGGTCAGGCAATCAAAGTTTTCGGCGGCGGCCCGGATTGCGCCGATGCTGACTGAGTGTTCCCCACCGAGAAGGACGGGAAATTTGCCTTTTTGAAAACAGCCGGAAATTCTGCAGGAGACCTCCTCGACCATGCTTTCAGGGTTGGTATGGCCCGCTACCGGCCGGTCAGTGAAGATTCCTTTTTTAAAGACCTCGGAGCCGGTCAGGATGTCATAAAATTCAAGATTCTTCGAGGCCGCCAGAATCGCATTCGGGCCTTTGTCGGCTCCCTTGATCCATGTACTGGTTCCGTCGTAGGGAACCGGAACAATGATGATTTGGGATGTATCCGGATGGGTGTATTGCGGCTTAAAATCTCCGAATTGAAGCTGTTCCACGATAGATACTCCCTATATTGAAAAAGGGATTTTGGACACAGTGGTCAAAAATCCCCGGGCTTTTTTAAGTTGTCTATAAGAGATCAGTCAAAAAGAAATACGGCAATGGCGACCGTGGTTGTCCACAGTCCTTTTTCGCCGCGTGCGGTCTGGGTAATGTTGGTGGTTTTAATAAACAGGCCGCTGGATTTATAGGCCTGCTCTTTTTCTGACCATGCTTTGTCAGGATCCACTTCGTATCCGAGGGTAGTGCCGAGCATTCCGGCCGCGAGGTCTTCGGCCATATCTTCGGCTTCCCGCTTATTCATGCCGTGGCCGTGGACTTCGCTCAGGTAGCCCCAGTTGCTGACTTCCTTGGGGACCGCTACGCCGATCGCCGAGGCGATGAGCCGTCCGTGCTCATTGGTATCACAACGGGCCATGACACAGAAACTGATCGCACCGGGGACCAGATCCTTGAGGCCTTCATTGCGGCTGATTATCTTACAATATGGAGGGAGAATGGAGGATACCTGGACCAAGTTCTGTTGGGCCACACCCGCTTCCCGCAGGGCATCCTCAAATGATTTGAGTTTGTATTTGTGACGTCCGACTCCCTTGGTCAAAAACATCCTTGTGGGTACAAGATTCAGCATTCCGGTACTCCTGATCTATGGGTTTCATAAACTAAACAGCAAGGGGCCGATTGTATCTTTTTTTTTTGCAGGGGCAATAAAAAAATAGAAAAATCAGGAGCGTATGTCCGGAATCGTAAAATTAAGGCCATAGCATTCACCCCTTTTTGAGAGAATCGATGACAATCGCCGTGATGTTGTCATGGCCGCCGGCTTCGTTAGCGGACTGAATCAGCCGGTTGCAGGCTTCACGCGGACAGTCAGAGTTTTTCAGGATGGTATGAATCATGGAATCGCTTACCATGTCCGTCAGTCCGTCGGTGCACAGCAGCAGCCGATCCGAAGGGCGGAGCTGAAATGTTTTCAGGTGGGCATGAGCCCTGACTTCCATTCCCACATAGCGTGTGATCATGCCCTGCGCGGGATGATCAAGGGCCTGTTCGGGCTGGATACGACCGGCTTCGATCAGTTCGGATATGACGGAGTGGTCTTTGCTGATCTGGGTCAGCCGGTTATTGCGGAGACGATAGAGACGACTGTCTCCCAGATTGGCCGTAAAGACCTGGTTTTGCCGCAACAGGGTCAGGACGAGCGTGGCTCCCATTTCTTTATATCCGGATTCGCTCAGGCCTTCGAGCCATAATTGACGGCTTTGTTCCATGACCACTTTTTTGAGCATGCTGCGAACTGCCCGTCTCCCGGTGGAGTGCATATTATGCAGGCGAGTTTCGATCATCGCCGGTAAATCTTCGGTGACGATTTTGGAAGCCAGGGCACCTCCATGGTGACCTCCCATCCCATCCGAGACAAGGAACAGGCCGATTTCGGGTTCGATGTGATAGGCATCTTCATTTTGAGACCGAACTTTTCCTGTGTCGGTTCCGGCTGCCCATACGAATCCGAGATTTCCAAAAAACTTCCTGCTTTCTTCAGTGTCCATGGATGTGTCTCCGGATTTCAGAGAAGGGTGTGACAGCACCAGGGGCAGTAACTCCAGAATGAGGCGTCTACGGACTGGCCGCAGTGCCCGCAGATTTCGGGGAAGGGCCAGACCCGCCATTTCTTTCGTATTTTCCGATGGCATTCGGGGCAATATTTCATGAATCGCATGATTTTGCCTCCGCAGTGAGAGCATCGTCCGTGATAAGGCACAGGCGGTGGCCCGTTCGGCGGCTGAGGGATGTATCCTGATCCGCTGCACCAGGGGCAGTAGCTCCATTCCGGCTGCATCCCTCGGCGGCAGCGGTGACAATAATGCGAGAAGGCAGTGCATTCTTCATAGCGGTTTCGCCGGCTGCCGCACCAGGGACAGCATTGCATGGATTCTGCTATGGGCCGGCCACAGTCCATACAGGAATAAAAG
>JAHDQI010000032.1 GCA_018433925.1 Phycisphaerae bacterium
GACGGCGCCGTTGTTCGTCAATCTGGTCACGGGCTGGATTTTGTGTACCCGTCGGCGTACCGTAACAGGCATTCTGCCCTTTGCCGACCCTGCTGGCACGCGGCCGCACGACGCCTACCATCGGTTGTTTCCCAAATCCCGCTGGCAACCGGCCGCACTCTGGAAACGGCTGGCCGAGTGGCTGATCGGTCTGTTTTATCCATCCGGCATGGTCTGGCTGGATCTGGACGATACGGTTTTCCATCACACCGGAAAAAAGATCAAGGGGGCCGGGTGGTGGCGGGATGCGGTTCGTTCGACGGTCTCCAAGGTAGTCCATTGCTGGGGATTGAATCTGGTGGTCCTGACCCTGCGGGTCAATCCGCCCTGGGGCGGCGAACCGCTGGGGCTTCCCATCAATATGCGATTGCATCGCAAGGACGAGGGGTCGCTGATTACGCTGGCCGAGCAGATGCTCCAGGAAGTACGGCAGTGGTTTCCAAAACGGGCTTTTACCGTAGGTGCCGACGGCTTTTACGCCACCCTGGTCGGTCGAGAGCGGGCCTCGATGCATCTGATCAGCCGCATCCGACACGATGCGGCCATTTACGATCTGCCCAAAAAGAAACCGCCCCATCGACGAGGACGCCAGCCTCAAAAGGGAAAACGTCTGCCGACGCCCGCTCAACTGGCCAGGCGGGCTCAATCGTGGCAACGGGTCAAAACACGAGAACGCGGCAAAACGCGTTATCGGCTGGTGGTTACCAAAGTGGTGATCTGGTACGACGTTTCTGTTACCCCTGTCCTGTTGGTCATCAGCCGCGATCCGGCGGGCAAGGAAAAGGACGACTTTTTCGTAACCACCGATCTGAGGTTGACACCGGCTCAAGTCATTGGCGGTTTTGCCGGGCGATGGTGCATCGAAGATACATTCAAGAATGTCAAGCAGTCGCTGGGCAGCGAGGAACCGCAAACGTGGAAGGGGCAGGGGCCGGAACGTGCCGCGGTGATCGGATTGTTTCTGTATTCGGCGACGTGGGCATGGTATCTGAGGTATGGGTATCGAAAAATCAAGTTTCCGATCCTGCCGTGGTACACGACCAAGACGCATCCCAGTTTTCAGGATGCGCTGGCCGCCCTGCGACGGGTGTTGTGGCGAAAACGAATTATAAGTATGTTCGGAAATCATACCGTACCTGCACGAATTACAGAATTCCTTATCAATGCCGTAGCAACGGCAGCATAATCAATTCTCAAAAGTGCGAAAGTTCACACTACGAGAACTCCTTTTTAAATCGGGTAGTGAAAAAACAATGAATGGGATCGGCTTTGTCACCGACCCCATTCAGCGGTTAATCCACAAACATCCCTTTGCTGATTACTCTGCCGTTTCCATCCATTGTGAAGCAAGCACTGCAAAATCTGATAAATTCACAATGTCGTCTCCACCCAAGGGAGCGATATCCGCAAATGAATCAGACGTAAGCCACACACTGGCCATGTAGTCCAGATCCGCAGGATCCACAGCATCATCCCAAGTGACATCACCAAGCAGCGGTGTTTTGCCCATAGCGGCCAGATCCAGAACAGCCGCTTCATCCAGAGCATAGTTATACACCCGGATATCATCCAAGTCACCGGTATACTGCCTTTCAAACAAACTGCTGTTTCCAATTCTGGCACCATCACCGGTAAAAATACGAACCGCTAATGGATGAGCACTTGTTCCTTCAAGAATACCATCGACATAAATCGCCGCATAATCATGGATCGGGTCATTGATACCGACAAAGTGGTGCCAACGATCATCCTTAAAAGTACGCTTGCTAAGAATGTCACCTGCAGGCGTAAACCAGCGAGTTCGGCCGTCAGCAAGAAAATTGAATACAACTTGATTTGGCACGACACTGACCGCCCGGGCATACTCTCCCACACCGATTTCAGGCAACCGGAACCATGCCGATATCGTAACACCATAACTCAA
>JAHDQI010000243.1 GCA_018433925.1 Phycisphaerae bacterium
CAGTGAAAAAGACCTCGAGCGCATCGCCGAAAAAACCTACGATCCCGCCGAGGCCTATAAAAAATAAACGGCTTTTGACGTAACGAAAAGTAGCAGCAAACGGAAACGGACACAAAAAACCGGGCTGTCCGCTCAGTAAGACAAAAACAGGGAGGCCGGATTTATGCGTGCTTTTTTATGCCATCGACATGACCACTCCGACTATGTCATCGAAGTCGCCAAATATCTCCGATTGTGCCTGGACGAAGGCGTCTTTTATTACGAAGAGAGAGCCGCCGACAATTTTGTCAGACAGCTCAACGAGGAATTAGGCCGCTGTGACGTCATGATTGTCTTTGCCGAGGCGCAATTGACGCCCTGGCAGGAAGAGGAGGTCACCAGCACAATCGCGATCGGCGGCAAAAAAATTATCCTGTGCGCCTTTGTCGAAATGAAAGACCTGCCGCAGGAATTAAATTTACTGAAAACCAAACCGATTATCAAAAGCCATTCCCTGACCCCCAGGAAAACCGCCAAAGAAATCGCCCGGCTCCTCGGCATTCCGTTTCTCGATGTGGGATTGCCCTCAAACCCACACATTTTTTCCTACGAAAAAGACATCATCGATCATTTCGTCCAGTGCGAACAAATCAAAGACGCCCCCGTTCCGAAAACCATCACAAAAAAACAACTCGACGGCTGCCCCATCAAATGGCCCCGGGTCAGGCACTGGATCGCCCGCGACAATCACCAGCAGGCCGAACAGGACCCCGAACGCTCCGTCCTGGCCGCCGCGCTGACACGCTACCACAAACCCGCCTGCCGGGAGGGAAACGTCCTCGGCTGCATGGTCGAGCAGGGATTGTGTTTTCCCGAAGCGGTTCCCCAGAAACAGCATTATTTCCCCACCGATGGAGCCAACCTCAGCGTGGCCATCGTCGTCTCCGGCGGGATCGCGCCGGGCATCAACGCCGTCATCGACGGCATCGTCAAACGACACAAATCCGCCGCCGCCGAGTACGGATACCTCGACGGGCTGACCATTTCCGGAATCCCCAACGGCTTTCTCGGATTCGATTTCCTCGCCAATTCCATGATTCCGCTCAAAAACCGGGAAACCACAAAAGACGCCGGAGAAGGCGGCTCGTTCCTCGGCACGTCCCGCTACAATGATCTGCTCGACCCGGACAAGCGAAACGCCATCCTGCGGGGCATGATCACACAACTGGACCTGATGCATATCGACATCCTCTATGTCATCGGAGGCGACGGAAGCATGAAGGCCGCGCACGCCCTCTGGACCGTCGCCAACGACATGTACAACGACGGCAAAATCAACCGGAGAATCTCCATCGTCGGCATCCCCAAAACAATGGACAACGACATCCTCTGGGTATGGCAGTCATTCGGTTTTCTGTCCGCCGTCGAAAAGGCACGCGAAGTCGTCGAGCACCTCGGTACGGAAGTCGAGTCCAATCCCCGCCTGTGCGTCGTTCAGTTGTTCGGCTCCGATTCCGGATTCGTCGTCAGCCACGCCGTCCTGGCCAGCCGCTGCCGGTGCGATGCGGCCCTCATCCCCGAAATCACCTTCAACACCAAACACCTGGCCGATAACCTGCGGGAGA
>JAHDQI010000422.1 GCA_018433925.1 Phycisphaerae bacterium
ACTATCCCCCCGGCTCCACCATCAAACCCGTCATCATGGTCGCCGGCCTCGAGGAAAACTGGATCAGCTCCACCGAGGTCATCTCCTGCCCCGCTCACTCCCCGCCGCCCGGCTGGCCGAGCTGCCTGGCCCAAAGCCGCTTTCACAACTGCCACGACTGGCGCTGGGCCGACGAAGGCGGCAACATCGCACGCAACGCCATCCGCGGAAGCTGCAACATCTTCTTCTCCCGCCTGGCCGACCGCCTCCGCTCCGCCGAGCTTCAGCGATGGCTCTTCCGTCTCGGCTACGGCCGACGCGTCCTGCCGCCCGTCGAATTTCACGACCCCGAAACCGGTCTGCCCGTCCCCTCCTGGGGCACGCTCCCCCAGGCCCACGGCAGCATCATCTTCGGCATCCAGCCCGAACCCTACAGCCGGCCCGATCAGATCAAACCGATCCCCGCCGATCGCCAATCCGAAAAACGATTCTGGGGCATCGGACAGGGCAACCTCCGCGTCACCGTCCTCCAGGTCGCCAACGCCCTGGCCGCCGTCGTCCGGGGCGGCATCTACAAACCCGCCCGGCTCATTTCCCTCGACGAAGATCCCTTCAACCACAGAGAGCAACAAATATTGAATCTCTCGCGAACAACGCTCTCGGTCATTCGCGACGGCATGAAAGCGGCCGTCTACGAACCCGGCGGCACCGGCTATGACACCTTCCGCGATTTCCCCCTGCGGCGAGAACTCGACATCTACGGAAAAACCGGCTCCACCGAAAATCCCGAGATGGCCTGGTTCGAATGTTTCGCCGAAGACCGTGCCGACCGCTGCCTGATCATCGTCGTCGCCGTCCCCGACGGCCTGTCCGGATCCGGTTACGCCGCTCCCCTCGGCCGCGAAATCCTCCGCATGTGCCACGAAACCGGCTATATCGGCGCTGTCAAAGAACCTGACAATTCCAAATAGGAGGCCCCAAATATGACCGGGACACTTCTGCAAACCATCCAAAAACAAACGGCCGCCCTTCTCACCGCGGCCCTGTTGCTGACCCTCGCAGGATGCGGCCTCGGCGGAGGCCCCCGCGCCAGATGGGGCTTTACTCCCAAACAGTATTACGGCGACCCGAACAACCTCGGAAGCCACTCCTACGGCTTCGGCGGCCGCGAGGGATACGGCATCATGTACACCCTCCGCGGCGGCACCATCGATCCCGACCACCTCCGCGGCGTTGCCGACCTGACCCGCCACACCTACGACAAAGCCCGCAAAACCCTGCTCAAAAAAGGAAAGACCTTCCGCGTCGGCCCCGCCTTCGAAATGACCACCAACACCGTCCGGTTTGACTATCCCCCCGGCTGGGACAAGCTCCCGCCAAACGACAAAGAAAAGATCGCCCACGAGGCCGCCCTGATTATCGCCCCCGCCGTCGCCTATTTCTCCTCCATCTGGCACGAAATGCTCACCTGGAAAGGACTGCGATTTGCCCTCATCGAACCCGAACACGAATCGGCCTTTTCCTGGGATGATCTCTACTCCAACGCCCTCGGAGCCAAACTGGCCGCACAGGCCCTCCGCGGCGGCCCCCTGACCACAAAGGAATACAACCGGGCCATGACCGACTTAATCCGCGGCGAAATGGACGCCCTCGAAGTCGTATCCAGAGAACGCGCTCTCGAAATCCTCGAAAGCGTTCGCGGCGACTGGTTTACCTCCGACAAACTCATCAAACGCCACATGAGCGTCGGATTCGAAGACGGCCGCATCACCCCCAGACCGATCCCCGGCTTCACCGACCAGCCGCCGGCCTCCATCCCCCTGCCCACCTTCGACGGTCTCGAACAATACGGCTTGTCCGCCGACTACACCATCCATTCGCCCTACTTCGAAGCCGGCGCCCTCCGCCGCATGGCCGAGACCGACAACCGCGTCCGCCCCCTCATCGACTATCCCCTCATCATGGAAAAAATCCGGCAGGAGGCCGTCGAAAAATACAATTACCAGATCCGCTGATCGCCGCCGCCTGCTTCGACAGGTTTACATCGGCATCATACCCGGACAGTACGAATCCGGCTCAAGCCCGCACTCCAGCCACTGGCCCGCCAAAACAGCCAGATCCGCCAGATTCACCAGGCAGTCCCGGTTAAAATCCGCCGTTGGATACGCCGGGCATTTCGGCTCCTCTTCAAAATGGGTCAAAACCACTCGATCTGTTTCATAAATCACATCAAACCTGCCGCCTTCAAAAATATATTCGGACGGAGCGTTAATAAACTGACCGCTGATCGACTGCGCCTCAATAATCACAAACTCATCCTCATATGCCGGAACGAAATCGTACAGTAAATCCACATCCAGAAATCCGTCCAGCGTCACCTGTCCGTTAGAGGAATCATTGACTTTCAGCACCCCGTAATTGTAGGCGCTGTAAGTACCGCCAATCCCGATCTTCAGTGTCCCGGCCGGACCCTGTTCATAATTATAACACAGATTCAAATCCTTCCATAAACTGGTCATACCCGGACGCACAATCCCGCTCTCATTCTGTACCTCGGCATAAATCCATCCCCAGCCATCCAGCAGACCGCCGCGAAGGATAATCGGATTGGCTCCCGGAATATTGTCATCCTCCATAACAATCGTAGCGGCGTTAAGATGAACCGTTCCCTCAGGCCAGACTACCATGCTCTCTCCCGTTTGCTGGGTGCAGTAAAAATAAACATATTCTCCATTTCCCGGTTCTTCATCATACAGATTGACCAGCCCTCGTCCGCCCGGCTCATCCGGCGTACCTCCGACTCCGACCGAACCGGTAATATCCGCCCAGGAACCGTCGTAAATGTTCAGTTCTCCCGAACCGCCCTCGTTCGATGCAATGGCCATACTGCTGGCAACATAGAGAAAAGAACCGCGAAGGTTAATGATTCCCTCCCCGCTCATACCCAGATACAGGTTGATCGGGTCCCACCAGTTTTCAATCGCCAGTTCGGTATCCTGGCTGACACCCGTCAGGTTAATCACAGCCGATGAATTACCCCCCACAGCCATCTTCAAAAGGCCAAACCTGACGCGGGCGCCATCGGTAATATCGGCCGTCGTCGTCCCGTAATAAGCCATATCAAAAGAACCGTCTACATGCCATTCTGTGTACTGTCCGTCGATCTGAAATGTAGCGGATCTGTAAACTCCGCTGTTGCCGTGGCCGTGCTCCATGTATGAGTCTTCTGTAACGCGAACAACCGAATGGCTGGAAGTCCCAAAAAAGAATCCGTGCCAACCGTCAAGAGTACCCGACAGCATCGCTCCGCCTTTTACATTGAGAGTCCCCACGGACGTCGGCGAATCATTGCGTCCCGTAAACAGATCCCCGCAATAAACGCTTCCGCCGGACAGCGTCAGGGCCGAAGGAGTAGAATCACCGATGAGTATGGATTGATAATTATCGTCCGGCGTATCAAGCGTATATTCATACCCATTCAGATCCAGCGTCAGGGTCGATCCTTCCACATGCAGCTTGTCATGCGTGTAATCGTCATCCAGCCAAACCGTATACGTATTCGGCAGATCAAAATACACATAATCATCAACCCCCGGCGTCATCGCCGGATTCCACTTCGTCGAATCACCCAGCTCTCCGCCCGCCGAATCATTCCAGACATAATCATCCGCAAAAGAGGCCGAAACAAAGCACAGAAAAACACAGAAAAATAGAATGGTTCCTCGCGTCATGACTCAACCCTCCTGTTTGTATGTTTTTAAGCCGATGCAACACCCGAACAACACGTCCGGTCCGCCTTAAGATACGATAGCAATCGTATCAGCTTCCCCCAAAAAGTCAAGAAAAATCCGGCCGCAGAACAGCCGAAAACCGAACGTATAACTTCATCCGGGAAAAAACGTTATAAAAAGCTCATTCCATCCGGAAAACCGACTCGTCAAGGATGTGCCCGCAGTACAGACAGGCCCCGTGTCGGCCGGAGACCGGCCGATGGCAGCTCGGACAATCCCGCACTTTCGCCTGGTTTTGCCCGTCCAGCACCCCGTCGCGCATGTCGATCTCATACAGCTTTTTATACAAATCCTCCTGCGTCAGGCCGGTCTTTTCACGCAGCAGTTCCCACAGCGCCTCACAGATCATCATCGTCTTGGCCAGGTTCATCTCCAGCCGCTGCACCTGTCCCGGCGTCACCGACCCCCCGGCCGACGGCATCCCCTCAAATCCCTTGGCAGACCCTGATCCGCCCATCCCGTACATCCGAAAAAGCATCATTCGCTCCTTGCATTAAGGTTCCGGTTTCTCTTTCTGGTCAGTATAGGCGGTTACCTTGCACAGTTCAAGCGTTTTTGCCCCCGGGCAAAATGCCGCGCCCCGCAAGATCCGAAATATCTTTCAAAACCTGACAGGATGTTCGGTGAATGTGCAAAGGAAAGAGAAACTCTGCTTCAAAACCCTTTCGATTGGGAAATACAGTGGCTATCTGCGGAGGGCTGTGATATAGTATTCATGGTGCTTGGAAGTAGATCAACACAGAGTTTTCGATCAGGAAATATTATGGCGGATCTTTTTATCAGTTATTCCGAGAAAAACGGTGACACAACCGAAAAACTTGCAACGGGCCTGGAAAAACACGGGTATTCAACGTGGTGCTACAAGAGGGACAGCCTGCCGGGACCGTCCTATCTGATCCAGACCGCCGAGGCAATCCGTCAGGCCCGAGCGGTGATTCTAATCATTTCGACTGCCTCCGTAGAGTCCGTGCAGGTAACCCGGGAAGTCATCCGGGCCCACGAAGAAAAAAAACCGTTTATTCCTGTGCTGCTGGATTTAACACACCAGCAGTTTGCCGCAAAGCAGCCGGAGTGGGTCGAGGTCCTGGGCTCAGCAACTTCCATCGGCCTGGCAAAAACACCTCTTTTTGGTGTCTGCTCCCAGATCGCGGCAGGCCTGAAGGCCATGGGCATCCAGCCGTCATTTCCCCAGGTCAACGATCCCGGCCGGAAAAAACGTCTGCTGATTGTGGATGACGATCAGGAAATTGTAGAACTGATGGTCGATGTGCTTAAAAGGGAAGAACGATATGAGGTCCGGGCTGTATACTGCGGTTATGATGCGGGAGCCGCAATAACGGAATTCCGGCCGGACATTGTG
>JAHDQI010000086.1 GCA_018433925.1 Phycisphaerae bacterium
GAAGCCGTCGAACTGACCCTCGCCTGCTGCCCCCGGTACCGCCTGCCCGAACCGACCCGCCTGGCCCACCACGAAGTGACCGCCCTGAAAGTTAAAATATAAAAGTGAGAACAGGATATTTTTATTTGATTTAAAAATTCGCAAAATGATGAGATTTATTACAGAAATATATCCTTTTTGATATATTTCTGCAATGCAACTTGAAGTAGTAATGAAAAAACGATAAGCCTCCCAGCAGTTGAAAACCTTTGACTGGAAGAAAATCACCGACGACGTACGGCCCTTCCTCGAAAGGCCCCGGGACCTGGACCTGCTCCGCGAACAAACCGTCCTCAAACTGATTAATTGACAAATCCGTCGCCAACATGTAAATTCAATATGTTGTTGCTAATGCAGGGAGAGCCATTAATGGGAGTTTCTGAAATTTTAGGCAGTCATCGGCAGCAGATTCTCAGCATTGCCCGCAGGCATGGAGCGGTGCGCGTGCGCGTTTTCGGCTCCGTCGCGGAAGGCCGTGCGGATGAGCACAGCGATGTGGCTTTTCTCGTGGATCTGGAAAAAGGCCGCAGCTTGATGGACCTGGGCGGCCTGCTGAGCGATCTGCAGGATCTGCTCGGACGGCCGGTAGACGTGGTGACCGAGGCGGGTCTGCGGCCGCGAATCCGGGAAGAGGTACTGCGACAGGCGGTGGCCTTATGAGAGACGATCGGGAACGGCTGAAAGACATTCTCGAAGCCATCGAGCAGATCGAAAAATATGCCGGGCAGGGCCGAAAAGCATTCGAACTGGATGAACTGATCCAGACATGGATCCTTCATCATTGATTGATACTCGGAGAAGCCGCTGCGAAAGTTTCAGATGAATTTCTTGAAGAACACTCCGAAATTCCCTGGTCAAAGATCACCGGCATGCGGAATATCCTGGTCCATCATTATTTCGGGATCGACCTGGACGTGGTCTGGGCAGTCGTCGAAAACGACCTGCCGAAACTGAAGAAAACCATCCGGCAAATACTTTAATAACC
>JAHDQI010000328.1 GCA_018433925.1 Phycisphaerae bacterium
CAGTTGTGTTGCTTTCGGTCTTTGCCGTGGTCCCGGTAACCCTGGCCGATATTGGCTTTGCCTGTGTGGTTTGGGCTTTACCGGGAGTAATTACCGTAACATTTCGGTTCTGTTCCAAGGAAGACGACGCAGGAGCCGGCTTGGAAAATTCGCCTCGTGTTGCCGAAGCTCTGTTTTCGACCCGGACATACGGCTGTATCGAACGAGCAGAAGAATATCGGGGCGTTGAGGCAGGGGCCGAGCCAGTTGCTGCGGCACGGCGCGATGCGCTTGCCGCAGAAGAGGAAGAGGCCGCAGAACGGGAAACGGTCTGCCTCGTACTTCCAGATCTCGTCGTCTGGGGCGTGGGCTTCGTTTGCCTGGCAGACTGGTTTCCAGAGGCGGCTACTGGTTTAGACGGCATGGGCTTGGTCTGCCGTGCCGTTGCTTGCTGGCTCGTGGTAGCCGTCGGCTTGGGTGCGCGAGATGAGCTTGCCCTTGAACCGCCTGCCTTTCCTTTTGCGTATAACGGCAGAGAAGCTGCCATAACAAAAAGAACAAACACGATAGATAGGCTCCATTTTTTTCTGCTCTGTGCATTCATGGCAATCCCCTTTCTCCGCAGCATATTCCATTACGTTCCTCAGGCAGGTACGATAAGGACTGCGGCTTTTCCGGCACCGAAAGGCGGGCCGGGAATTCTGATAACAGGGATGTTCGAGATACGGTATCTCAGAGCATCATGGCTTTGTTTCGAACTCCTGTTCCTGAAGACCGAGGTATTCATCCAGGAATCTGGCTCCCCGCTTGCAAATACGGATCAATACCTCTTTTTCTTCAGGGGTTACATTAATCGCATGGAAAAGAGCGTTAAATCGTTCGCTTCGCTGTTTTAAGCACTTTTCTATTTCCTGTTTTCCCAGCTTTGTCAACGACACGAACGTAATTCTCTGGTTTTCGGGATTGATTGTCTTGGAAACAAATCCCTTTTCCCGCCACAGACGCGTAATCGTCATAGAGATGGTACTTTCGCTGACATTTGGCCAGGATTCGGCGATTTCCGAAACCGTCATGGATTCCCGCTCCAAAAGCTGCTGCATAATCAGGGCTTCTCTCTCGCTGATCGTTTCCGGCATGTCGCCTTCCTGCATCGCACGAATCAGACGCATCCGCAAGCTCAGTTCATGTATTGCCTTTTCAAGTTCCGGTCCCATGGGTTCTTCCGAAAATATCTTTCTTTTCTATATGACTATACGAACAATATACACGAAATATTTCATCTTGTAAATGTTTTTATAACAAAACACTTCAATTTTTGAAGTATATTTTCGCGATACCTCCATAAATCCTTTCAATATAAGAATTTATACAGAGTTGATATGAAGAAAATATTTTTTATTATTGGGCCGGGGTGGATTCGAACCACCGTAGGCGCTAGCCAATGGGTTTACAGCCCATCCCCTTTAGCCGCTCGGGCACCGACCCGGAAAACGCAGAGTGTACCGTTTTTTTGTCCTTTTTCAATAAAAAAACTTAAATCTTTTGATTCAGTTCCTCGTTTTTTGCCTGTTTTATGAAAAAAGGCCCATAGAAATGGGCCTTTTTAACTATTTTAACAATTTATCAGTTTACCATTTTCCCGTTTTTCTCTTTTCCGCCCTCGGATAATCTTTCAAACATTCCTCAGTTTTCTGCAATTCCTCATCCGGCAAGGCATAGGGCACCAATTTGCCGGAGATAAAGTTATCGTACCCGGTCAAATCCATCAGACCGTGTCCGCTGTAATTGAAAAGGATCACTTTTTCCTTGCCCTCTTCTTTGGCTTTGTTGGCTTCCTGAATGGCACAGGCAATCGCATGGGACGTTTCCGGGGCACAAATAAAGCCCTCTGTCTTAGCCCATGTTAAAGCCGCCTCATAACATTCGACCTGGTCAATCGCTCTGGGCGTATGAAGTCCTTCGACGACACACTGGCAAACCAGCGGGGCCATGCCATGATACCGTAAACCGCCGGCATGAATCGGCGGCGGCACAAAAGCGTGTCCCAGTGTATACATCGCCAACAGCGGGGTTGTACAGGCGGTATCCCCAAAATCGTAGGCAAACGGCCCCCGTGTAAGCGTAGGACAAGCCGTCGGTTCAACCGGAATAATCTCCATGTCGGCCCCGTTGATCTTGTCGGCCGTAAACGGAAAAGCCAGGCCGGCAAAATTGCTGCCGCCGCCGGCACACCCAATTACGACATCCGGCAGTTTTTCTCCAACGCTTTTCAGTTGTGCCTTTGCCTCCAGTCCAATAATTGACTGATGCAGCAGGACATGATTGAGCACGCTGCCCAGAGAATACCTTGTTTTTCCGCTTGAATCGGTGACGGCCTGTTCAATCGCTTCGGAAATGGCAATCCCCAAACTGCCCGGCGTATCCGGCATTTTTTCGAGAATCGCCCGGCCGGCATTCGTTTCAGGACTGGGGCTGGCCACGCAATTGGCCCCCCACACCTGCATCATCAGCTTACGAAACGGTTTTTGATCGAAACTGATCCGCACCATAAAAACCTTGCATTCCAGGCCCACCAGCTTACAGGCAAACGCCAACGCCGAGCCCCATTGACCGGCCCCTGTCTCGGTCGTCAGCCGCTCAATTCCAAATTGCTTATTATACCAGGCCTGAGCGATGGCGGTATTGGGCTTATGGCTGCCGGGCGGACTGGTGCTCTCATCTTTATAATAAATCTTGGCCGGGGTTCCAAGATGCCGCTCCAGTCGTTCTGCACGGCGCAGCGGGGCCGGACGCCACTGGTATAAGATATCCAGTATCTCTTCCGGTATGTCGATCCATCGCTCCGTGCTGACCTCCTGTTCGATCAGATTCATCGGAAATACCGGCGCCAGCATCTCCGGACCAATCGGCTTGCCGTCCGGTGTCAGCGGAGGCAGCAGCGAGGTGGGCAGATCCGCCGCGATATTATACCACTTTTTGGGAATGTCCTTTTCATGCAGAAAAATCTTTCGAGTCATGTTTGTCTCCTCTTCTTAAGATATTGCTTCGTCACGGCTTCCTGTTTTTTCAGGATTTTTGCTCCGCGGGTAATTTTACACAAGCTGATTCTCAGGTCTGCAGCGATTTGACGCTGGGTATCCCCCTCCAGCAGCCGTTCCATAAGTGCCCACCGCATAGCCAAGTCATGGTACTCGGCCGGGGTGAGAATCTCCTGCAAGAATTTCTTCATCTTGCTGGGTTCATTAATTCCGCATAATGCAGAAACAAGCCCCTCTAAACCGGACATTTCAGGTTTTGTTTTGTTCTTTATCATAGAAACAGAATAGGGAGAATCGGGCGTAATGTAAAGAACAATCCTTAAGATGTCGGAAAATATTGCTGGAAAAATAGAAGAACGATCTCATTGATACGAGGAACGTTTTTCGATTTTTTACGATTTTCAGGCGTATCGTCTTTTCTATAACCAGAAAAAACAACTGCACTATACCCCCCTCCCCCCTGTTCATCCAGCACGTTGATCCGCTATGCTCGTAACCGACTGCAAGGACAGGGATTGTTTGCCGCCGACCTTTTCGGACTTGGGCAGGTCAGGTCTGAATCAGCTTGTGTTCTTTGACATTGTCCACGGACAGGGCCGTGAGCAGTCGCTTCACAATCAAATTTTCCAGCCGGGCTATCGCTTTGGGCGTTGTTTTGTTCAGTGAGATTTGCCCCCCCGCATAGCTCGGATGCCCCCCTCCGGTTCCTTTTCGGCCGACAATTTTGCGGATGACCTTATCGGCCCGCGGGCTTTCCCGGCTCGTCCGGATCGACAGAAGCAGCCGATCTTTATAAATCCCGTAGCAAAGGGTCCAGTATGTCTCATCATCACGCAGCAGCAAATCTGCAATTTCAGCAATCATATCCGGGTTTTCAACCGTTCCCAGGCCGGTTACAATGGCCGGTCCGCAGACACGAGCATTTCGCAAGCCGTCGCCGAGCATCTGAAAATAATTCCGCTCTACTTTGCCTCGCTGAATCTCGCTGAGCATTCGTTTATTCGCAATCGGATACAAGGCCATGACCGCGTTCAGGTCTTCTTTGGTGGTATCCCGGCCGAGATCCTGGGTATCGGAACGAATGGCATACAGCATCGCCGTTGCCAGCGGGATGTCAATTTCTATCCCGGCCGCCTCAAGATATTCAAAAAGAATCGTCACCGTGGCTCCATAACCGCTTCGAATATCAGTAAATCGGCAGGTTTTGGTTTCCTTGCGGCAGAAATGATGATCGATAACAATATCCGGCTCTATCTCGACCGGCAGAGAATTGTTCCCTGTCCGCGGCTGGGTATCGACAATGGCAATCAGATCAAACGCGTGAAAATCAATCTCTTCAGCCGGCCGCAGATTCAGCGACAAATACCGAACCAGGGCCCGGTTTTCCCCTCTCCCGACCCGGCCGCCGTGCGCAATCGAGCACTGCAGATTGGCGGCTGAATTGGCCAGCTTCCGCAGGGCCATCGCCGAGGCGATAGAATCCGGATCGGGATTGTCCTGCAGAAGAATTAATAGAGTCCGATTCTCCCTGAAAACGTCCTGAAGCTGGGTCAGTTTAAATTTGGTTTTTTCATTCATGTGTTTATTCCGGGCCATCCTCTATCCGCCTGCAAGATCCCCTGCAAGGTCGATTCCTATTGTTTCTTCGCTCGCGGAACAGAACAGGACGGTCCCGATTCCATTCCCATAATTCCGTGCTGCCGTCCCGATCAATCCGAAGAAAATTATTCCGCAGTCCCACCCAGCAGCCGCTGTTATAATACCACTCCTTAAAATGTCCCGCATGGTGTGTGTGGCCGGCAATCAGGATATCATACTGATACCGCAGGCGATCCTGCTGATACAGGGCCAAAATCCCTTTTTCGCGGGCCGGATCCTGTGCCGGCGTCAGCGATTCAGAAACACTGTGCCGCTGTTCATGCCGTGCGCTTTTTTCAATCCAGTTAACCGAATGATTCCACATCCACATAAAACTGCGACCCATTCGCAAGAGAGATTTTTCCGAGAATCCGCCGGCTGAAAGCAGCGGTGAACCCTTTCGGTCCTCAATCAATCCGCCCAAGATGGCCAAAATCCTTCCCCACCGCGGGGTACCGTCCCGGTTGAAAGGATCCACTTCATGACCGTGCATAAACTTAAAACGTTTTTTTCCGATAGTCCGCTCAAAGGGCCCGCTCATATTCTCAAAAAAAGGATGTGCCAGCAACCCTGTCCCAATCAGATCCTCGAGGTCCGCATCATGGTTGCCAACCACGTACCGGGCCTTCATACGCGCGAAGCGGTCCAGGAAGTCCATGCGACGGACCAATACACGGCCGACATTGGCCTGCCAGAATTCAAACAAATCTCCGAGGATAAACAACTGACCGCCCTCGGCCTCAATAAAATCAAGAAACCGGCCGAATTCCGCAGCTTTATTATCCACTGCAAAATTGTCCCGCGGCCCCCCGTCTCCCATGTGAAGATCGCTGATAACAAAAACAGCTTGTCCGTTTTCCATCATCTGTGGTCCACTTTTTTCCAAATCTGAAGCCATACATCATACCCCAAAGACGCCCATAAAACCAGAGCGGATTTAAGTATCATTCAATCAAAATCATTGCCGTCTGTCAAAAAATATGTTCTAATTCATCCAATGTTCGGAGAAAAACAGACAGAATTCATCAGTGTACTTATCTACGGGGCAGGGGCTGTCGGCCTGGGCGTTGGCTCCTGTCTTTTAAAAGCAGGCGTGCGGACATCTTTTCTGGCCCGCCGCCCAACCATTGCCGCACTGAACAATACGGGTTTCAAACGAATCGGTATTTTCGGATCAGTGTCGTTTGCTCCCGATACTTTCACTGCCTATGACAAGCCGGCGGACCTGCCCGCCGAGGCATTTGATTATGTTCTTGTCTGTACCAAATCGAGTGATTCTCAGACCGTCTGCGACCAGCTCTTTTCCAATCAAAGCACCCTTCGGCCTGACGGAAAAATAATTCTTTTCCAAAACGGGTGGGGAAATGCTGAAATTTTTCTTGCGAAATTCTCCCAGGAACAAATCTACAACGCCCGGGTCATTACAGGATTTATCCGCTCCTCGCTTACCCAGGTGGAGATTACCGTTCACGCAGATGCAATCCATATCGGCTCTCTCTTCGGCCGACCGACGGAGCCGCTTGCAGAACTCTGCGACAATATTAGCGCCGGAGGCATTCCCTGCAAACTCACGGCCGACATCGAGAAAGACCTGTGGGCCAAGATGCTGTACAATTGCGCCCTGAATCCCCTTGGTGCTGTCCTCGAAGTACCCTATGGGGAACTGGCCCGACACGAAACCACAAAAACCTTCATGAATCACCTGATTGAAGAGGCCTTTGTAGTGATGCAGGCGGCCGGGTTTTCCACGCATTGGAATACAGCCAAGCAATTCATCCGGGTTTTTTACAAGACCCTTGTTCCCGCGACGGCCGATCATCGCTCCTCTACCCTTCAGGATCTCAAGGCAGGGAAAAAAACGGAGATTGAAGCCCTTACCGGACAGGTACTGCACTTGGCGGAAAAATACAACATCCCGACCCCGTATAACACAATCCTGTACCAATTAATTCAAATGATTCAGTCCAAGGGGATTTGCCGCGGCCCCCGTGACTAATCCAGCCGAATCCCCCGCTGATGCAGCCAGTTTTTCAGATCGCTCAATTCGGTATCAAATACCTCGTTGTCGTAAATTTCCTCGAGCTGCAGAACCCGCTTGGCCAGTTCCGGCTGCTGGCTGACCAACTCCCCCACTCGTTTTTCGAACTCGTCACTCATGGTACGAAGGTCGTCACAGGTCATGTGCAGCTCCAGTAAACTGGATACACAGCGCACGGCTGTCTCCACACACCGCGGATTATACCCTTGCAGATAGGCCGGCACCTCAGCTACCAGAACAAGCATTTCAATGTCCGCCTTCGATGCGCGCATGGTTAGATAGGTCACAAAACTCGCCGGCCCATCATAACGGTTGGTATGAATTCCCATCCGCTCCAGTTTCTCTCGAAGCGAGGCATGCGATACCGACCCGGTAAACCGCGGCTCCCGGCTGTGCGGAGTAAGACCGGCCACACTCCCGACAAAAAGTATCTGTTTCACATCGAACCGTTCACAAAGCTGAAAAATGCAGTCGCCAAAACACTGCCACCGCATATTGGGTTCTTTTCCTGAAAACAAGATTAAATTATGTTCCGGATCGGCACAAAATGTATTGGACGGCAACTCAAATTCTTCGATCAGCCCTTCCCGAATTTTCACACGCGGCCGAAACACACTGGCCAGCTCCATTGAACCGGGAATATAATACAAATAAAAAGGTTCCGGATCAATCGACGCAAACGGAACCGCCCCCAGGTGAACACGCAGATAATCGACCAGCCCTGTAGAGATATCTCCCCCGTCCATCCATCCCGTAAAACCAAGGATCAGGGCCGGAGCCGTCAAATCCGGATTGTGATATACACGCAATCTCTCAACACTCATCAGCCATCCCTTCCCTGATTCGTTAGCGTTCTCATCGAGAAAGTAGTCTCCACTCCCGAGGCATCGTATCGACAAACAAATCAGTGTTCAAGAAATTTCAGGAGAAATCCGCGCACCGATTCAAAGGCAAATTTATTCAGGTCTATCTCCTCCGGTTTTACCAGCAGCAGTTCCCGCACATCATCCCCGGCCTGCATCCCGGATAAATCGGGAACTTGGCAGACAAACGCCAGGTCTTCCGTGGCATAATGAACCCCCTTATACAGATATCGATTCGGCGCCGAGCCGAAATAGGTCATTTCACCAACCTCCACACCAAGTTCCTCCCGCACCTCCCGCCGCAGGGCCGCCTCTGCCGATTCCCCCGGATCGACAAATCCCCCCGGCAGATCAAGCATTCCCTGTTTGGGTTTCTGCCCGCGGACGGTGACCACCAGCCGTCCCTGCCCGTCAACAACCAAAGCCACCACGGCCGCCGCTACATTCAGGTAAAAGACCAGCCCGCACTCCGGGCAATAGAAAGCGTGTTTTTTATGTGCCTTCAGCGCCTTGGCGCTGCACAGCGGACAATACAAAAACACATTCCGATTCTGATACGATATCATCCATTCCATGAATTCCATCCTGCCCGTAAAATGATCTTACAATCCAAACCCTGCGATCTCCGCCCCGCAGTCCGGACAGGTCCCGTCCTCGATCCGGTTGCTTTTGACGGTAAATCCTAACCGGTCAATCAGCAAGGCCCCGCAACTGTGACAATACGTCGATTCAGCCCGACAGCCGGGCAAGTTGCCGATATAAATATACCGCAGGCCCGCCTCTTTACCGATATCGTAAGCACGCTCAAGCGTCTTTTGAGAGGTCGGCGACTGATGATCCATTTTATACTGCGGGTAAAAACGACTGATATGCCAGGGCACATTCACGGAGGCCTCTTTTGCGATAAAGTCCGCGATCGCCTTCAATTCCTGTTCCGAATCATTCTGGCCCGGAATCACCAGGGTCGTAATTTCCAACCAGATATCAGTTTCTTTAGCAATCGTCCGAATCGCTTCTTTGACCGGCTCCAACCGGGCTTTACACAGATTTTTATAAAAATCCTCGGTAAACGCCTTCACATCAATATTAATCCCATCCAGCCACGGCCGCACAAACTCGATGGCCTCCGGGCTGAGAAAACCGTTGCTGACAAACACGTTGGCCAGCCCCATCTTTTTCGCCAGTTTGGCCGTATCGGAGCACAATTCCATAAAAACCGTCGGTTCCGTATATGTATAGGCAATGCTGCTGCAGCCGGCCTGGATGGCCGCATCCACAATGGCTTTGGGTGTATAATAAGACCCCTCAATCTCATCCGACTGCGGAACCTGGCTGATCTGCCAGTTTTGGCAGAATACACACTGAAAATTGCAACCGGGAGCGGCGATTGAAAAACTCGTCGAGCCGGGCTGAAAATGAAACAGCGGTTTTTTTTCAATTGGATCGGAATTCGCCGCACACAATTTATCATAATTCAATGAAACCAGCGTTCCGCCGATGTTCTTTCGAACGCGACATCTGCCGGTCTGCCCTTTGTCGATCCGACACCGCCACATGCAAAGGTTACACTGCACCGCATCGCCCTCGGCCGATTCCCATAATACGGCCCGCCTGTATTGATCTTCGCTTTCAGGCATAAACAACCCCCTTTCTATGGGAAGTATCGCTTTGTACACCTATTGTAAGCCATCCTCCCGGCCCTGTAAACGCCAATCCGGAAAAACAAACCCCATTTAATCCGAAAACAGCCCCAGCAAAATTTTCACCGGATGGATCACCTTTTTCCCCGTCAGGTGTTCGATCTGCATTCCGCATGCGGCACATTCCGTCAAAATTATGTCCGGATTAACCGATTCAATCTTTCTGGCCAATAAGCGGCCGATGCTATCGCTTAAATCATGATGTTTTTTCTGCATTCCGGCCGTACCGGCCAGTCCGCAACAACCCCCGTTAAGATCCTCCACCTGTACGCCCAGACGGCCAAACAGTTCAGGAGTTACCGATCCCGCACGCAGTGCCTGCAAATGACAGGGAGCATGATAAGCGTATTGATCTTTCGATTTCAGGGGATTGGTCGGAAAACGCTCAGGAGACAAGCGGCCCAGAAAATCCATTAACTCAAACGTATTATCCGACACCAGTCGAGCATCCTTTGAATCTACCAGATATGGCATCTCCTCTTTCAGGCATAACGCAGCGCTGGGCTCCGAACAGATAATCTTGTACCCTTTCTTTACCAGCGGGGCAAACTGGGCAATATTATATTCAAGGTCCCGTCGGGCGGCTTTCAGATTCCCATATACAAACGCCGGCAGCGGGGCCGGTCGCTGTTTGGGAACTGCCACGCAGATACCGAGCTTTCGCAGCAGTTTGACCGTCGCAAAACCCAATTCATGATCGTTCCAGTTTGCGAAACAATCCACAAAATACGCCACCTTCCCATTCCCTTCAACAGCATCAGACAGCATCGCCGGAGATCGACGGGCCTTGCGGATAAAACTGCCCCGCTGAAACTTCGGAAAACGCCGGGTTCTGTCAAAACCCATCATTTTTTCCATTATCCATCGTACCACCGAAAGCCCCAGAACCCAATTGCTCAGTGGTGCAAAGGCACTGCCTAAAGCGCTGAGCCAGCGATTGTGTGCCAGCGCATATTCCGTCACTGTAAAGCCCGTATTCGATGCAAGCTGTGCGCGGGTTTCGATAATCAGTTTTGAAACATCCACCCCTGCCGGACACTGTACCGAACACATCTTGCAATTGATACACAGCGAGAGAATCCGCCGAAGCTCGGCCCGGTCCATTTTCCCCATCATCTCGGCTGATCGGCTCATCGTCCGCAGCAGATTTGCTTTGGCCCGGCTGGTTGCCAGTTCCTCATTCATTGCCTGAAACACCGGGCACATCCGAACCCCCCCCGTCTTTGACAGACACACCCCGCAGCCGCTGCACTGCTCGGCTTCAAATCGGAATTCATCCGGCCCCAGCAGCAGCGCAGAACGCCCCAACGAAAGCATCCCGCCTGCCAGACGCAACTGTTTTCCCATCACCTCGGGATCGTCATTGAGAATCTTGCCCGGATTCAGCAGACCTTCCGGATCAAATATTCGCTTAATCCCTTTCAATAATTCATAATACGCGTTCCCGTACTGACGGCGAATAAAGGCCGCCCGAACCAGCCCGTCAGCATGCTCCCCGCTGATCGAGCCGCCCAGCGACCAGGCCAGTTCAAAGACCTCCTCAGCAATCGCTTTCATTTTGGCGACGCCATCGGGATTCGATAAGTCCACATACGGCCGAATATGCAATTCTCCGTCTCCCGCGTGACCGTAAAACGCCATCTCTATATCCTGTGACCTGCCGATTTGTTCCAGGCCCGCCAGGTATTCCCCCAGGCGGGTCGGATCGACCGAGACATCCTCGATAAACGGAATCGGATGAGTCGCTCCCTTTTGCCGATTCAGCAGCGGCACCGCATCTTTCCTCGCCTTCCAAAGGCGCTGCTGCCGGCCGGGTTCATAGACATCCGTCGCCGCGGTCGCAAGATCCGCCACGGCCAGTCGGGCCCGGCCAATCTTCTCTCGCACCGCATCCTCGCTGTCCCCCGTCATTTCCACAAGCAGAGTTGCCGAACAGCCCGCAGGAAGCGCATCCCTGTATTTCGGATACGCCTGTCGAGCCATGCTCATTAGCCGCTGGTCCATTAGTTCACATGCTGACGGTCCATAATCCGTAAGCAAAGGAACCGCCCGCGCCATTGTATCCAGGCAATCAAACTCAAACTGAACCAGCGCTTTGTATTTGGGAATCACCACCGTCCGCAGCGTGATCTCGCTAAAAATCGCCAGCGTCCCCTCCGAACCGGCCATCAGCCGCGCCAGGTCCGCTTTCCCGCCATGCACAATCCCGTCAATTGTATATCCGCTGCGGTTACGATCTGTAGCCGGCAGCGCCGCTTTGATCACGTCCTCCCGGCCCGCCAGCAGATCGATACACGCACGCGCCAATTTCGGCTCCGGCCGGCTGTCTCCGTCCAGCGGCTCCACAGCGTTGACGAACTCCGCCACGTCCCCGCTTGCCAGTACTGCCCGAACCCGCTCGACATAGCGATCCATGTGACCGTACTTCAGCGAATGAGCCCCTGTTGCATTATTGGCCACGCAGCCGCCGATGACCGCCCGATTTCCGCTGGATGGGTCCGGCCCGATCATCCGCCCATAGGCAGCCAGGTGCGTATTGAGCGTATCCAGCACGACACCCGGCTGGACCGTCACCGTCGATCCATCCGCCGCCGTATCCAGGATCCGGTCCATAAACCGGCGCACATCAATTACGATCCCGCTTGTCAGCGATTCCCCCGCAACCCCGCTGCCGGCTCCGCGTGCCGCCACCGAAAGCCCGTTAGCCCGCGCATAACGCACCACCGCTACAATGTCCTGTTCATCACGAACAGCCGCCACGCACTGCGGCAGAATCTGGTAAATACTCGCATCCGTACTGAACGCTACACGGTTGAAGATATCCACATCCACAACGCCGCCAATCCGGGCAGCCAATTCCGCGCCACTCTCTTCCGGTCGTTTACTCAAGGGCATCTCCAAATATACCAAAAGTCAATCATTCAGCCGCATCGTATCCGATCCGGGCTTTTTTTTCCACTGCAAATAACCGATTGAAGAGATGCGGAATGAAAGGGTAAAGAAAAGCGGTACTCCCCTATCCAAAGGCATGAAACTGGCACTCGTGCGGAATTCTAAAAAAGTGTCGGCCGTCTCCCCCAGGAGGACAGCCGACACTTAATAATGCCTCGCATTCAGGCACATCCATACAAGGCACTGGGTCGATACCAAAAACAGGACAAGATCCTGCTTCGGTGAAAAGTATACTTTACCCGTCTCCGCCGTCGGCCGCCTGTTCAGTCCTCTTGTGCTGAACATAGTCGGCCACCAGCGAAGCTTTTTCCTCGGCGAAACTAACCAGTTTGTTCATTCCCAGACGCAATCGGATCGAGGCCGCCAGCAGTTCTTCACGAACCTGCCGGGCATCCGTCCGGGAGCTTTCCAATGCCGCCTGATTGTGACCCGTTTCGCTCCGGTCGGCCGGAGCCAGAAGATACATAGCCGTAGCAAACCCGGCCCCGTACAGGACCAACGAAAACAACAATTTACACTGTAAACGACCCATCTTTTGGTTTCCCCTCTCGGAAAACAGTTACTCGTTTCATTTTGTGCCCGATAGAAACCTCGTTCATTAAAACCTACGAAATGTTGCCGGACCGGTCAAATCGACATAAGCAATCTTTTTATAAAAAAAGGAAGAGATGGTCAGAAAATGATGGATTATATCGGACCCTTAGAGCGCAGACTGACCCGGCCGCTATGGGGTAAAGAAAAAGACTGTTATGAGACTCTCATCGGGTACCCAATCTGGTTACTCAAGCCCGTCCAGGCAGGATTTCAGTTCCTGACAAACCAGATCGACCTCCCCTTCTGTCAGATTATTGTGAAACGGCAGAGCCATCGTCCGGCTGCTGACAACATCGGTCACAGGAAAATCACCTGCCTTATGGCCCAGTTTCTCTGCGATAAACGGCATCAAATAAATCGGCGGAAAATAATTGCTTACCTGGATACCCCGTTCAAGGAGCTC
>JAHDQI010000278.1 GCA_018433925.1 Phycisphaerae bacterium
AATCATCCACTTGCTTTTCATTGTTCTACCTCCTGTTAAAAGTTTCGTTTTCACCTGTTCAATCCTATGTATTTTATTCCCAGCAGGCCCACGCCGGCTGCAGGGTACATTCCATCCATTCGGCAATAAACAGCTCCAGATCGAGCAGATCGATCCGGCAGTCGGCCGCAAAATCCAGCTCTCCATATTCCGTACACTCGTTATCGATCCGGTATGTCCCGAAGGGAACCATCGCCCCGATCTGGGCGGCCGTCCTGAAATCCAGCAGGTCATTGCCGCCGAAGATCCAGTCGGCCGAATTCCACGCCGCTCCGGCCGGGCCGGTGCTGTCCTTTCGATACAGGAAACTGTCCCGATACACCTGCGTCGAATTGCGGTCATAAACCTGATCGATAATCACCCCATCCTTGACAATCCGAAAACCGTCGTTTCCGTTCAGGCAATACAAAACCCCCGTCACCGGCACACGATTGGCAAAATCGCCCTCGCTTCCAAAGACGGAATCAAAATAGCTGACTCCGCCTGCATCCGAGCGAATCACGTACACATACGTATTCGCAAACACCCCGCTCAGCGAAAAACCGCTGTCCCACGCGCCGCCGTCAATCGACTGCTGCACCGTATAGGCCGACAGATCATGCGTACCGTCCACATACAGTTCCATTGCCATCGGCGTACTTCCCGTCAGTGTCCCATCCAGAATCCCGGTAATGAGTACGGTATCAGCCGTCCCATTGGGCTGTCCTCCGCTTTCGCCATCGAGCCACGCGGCCGCTATTTCCACAAAATCGGCCAGGTTGACGCGGCAGTCTCCGTTCAGGTCCATTTCCGGCCGAGCCGAACAGACAACCTCCGTCGGTCCCGGCAGCCAAACCTTCGCGTGATCGGGCACATCCAATGTCAACGCATCCACCGCCCCGCCGCCGGCCAGATCGCATAATTTCGCCTTGATCAAAATCCCCTCATGCTGGCCCTGCCCGTCGTCAAACGTCCAGCTTGCCGCAAGCGTGCCCCAGTTTGCCGTCGAATAAGCCGAATCCGCCCCCGCCGGGCCCGTTGCGCTATCCACATCCGCCCGGTCAGCCAGCCAGTCCGCACTGAGGCACAAGCCGGTATCGGCCGGGGCATAGTGCCTGCCCGCGCAGGTCGCCTCCACCAGGTCCCCCGGCAGCAGATCGTACACCACCGCGAGATACACCTGGCTGTCGCAATCGCCCGCATTGGCCACTTGCAGGGACCGGCAGCCCTCGTTCGGATCGCTCCGGTCGGCCGCATACTCCGCTGTCCGCGCCGCCCCCAGCGCCGCGTTGGGATCAAACCGGCTGAAAAAATCCTCCCAGCCGTACTCCACCGTCTTTCGCGTATAATTCTGCACCACTAAATATTCCACATCCTGCACATACAGGGTATTTTCAACTCCCTCGCTTGAACTGCTGACAATGATCTGCCCGCTCTGCGGCCCGACGCCCGAAGCCGTCAGCGTCACCCAGTGGGTGTTCCCGCCGCCGGTCGCCGGATCAAAATCAACAACCGACCCGCTCAGCGAACCCGTAGCCGTCAGCGTATAATCCAGCACATCGGCCGCGATCTCGACACTGACCGGGGCCGTGTTTTCCACCGTCACCTCAACGGCAACCGGGGCATTGTAAATAATCTCGGCAGGAATCCACCCAACGCTGACCGCCATCTTCGCCGGAATCTGGTAATCGGCCGCCACCGGCAGATGATCGCTCACTTCCGTCAGTGCCGTCAGCACCGCAGGCGAGGCCCCCGTGCCATCCGAAATTTCGTTGTTCAGTCCGTGCGTGCCGTTATTGCCGACGGCATAATATGACCCGTCAATAAAACTGAGACCCTGCCCGTCCACAAACTCAACGCCGGCCAGTTGAAAATCAAACCGGTCGTCCATCCCGCCGGTTATTTGGCCCGGATAACGCGCCGACTGCACCGGGCTTTGCGTATGCACATCCACAAAAGCCGGATTACCGCTCCAGGATCCGGCGCGGTCAATCGGATCAAAGGCCTGTCCGCTGCCGGCGCCGGTTAAAACACCCCAGGCCGGTTCGGCGGACGTATACAGATTCAGGTCCCCGACATACAGGATATGCACGCCCTCTCCCAAAGCATCGGCATCGGCCCGAATCTCGTCCGCCTCCACCTTGCGCCGGTTTGCATTATCGCCACCGTTGCTTGCCTTGAAATGGCTGTTGTAGATATATAATTCCGCCTCCGGGCTCGTATACCCTGCCGGCCGGAACTGGTAGCGAATCGTGGATCGCGCCCCTCCCTCGCTCGAAGGAGTATTAACTTGCACCTCTCCCAGCAGGGCCACGGTCTGTGTATTGTAAATCACCCCCGGCCGTCCCGCCCCCGTCGACTCGCCGTTTAGCGTCCCTCGCGCATAAACCCCCGCCCCATAGATACCATTAAGAATATTGAGAATCTGCTGAGTCGTGGTGGTCACATTCGTCTGCTCCTGCAGCAGCAGAATATCTATCGGCTGGGCAATCCCGTTACGGTCCGCCTCGCCGATGGCCTCCAGAATCGTCCCCATACCCGACCGGACCCCCTCGCAGGTATTATACGTCACAATCCGAAGCGCGCCTTCCGCTCCGCCGAAACACAGAAGCAGCGCCCAGATAATCAGACCGTGCCGCCTCCTGCGGCCCCATTTCTTGTTAATGTTCATCTCAATGTATTTACGGCCGGCCCCTGCTTATCATTCTATATAAAATACCCGCTCTTCGCTGCCTGATCACTGGATGTATCCTTCGCCGGAATGCGGCGCCTGCATCAGCAAAGCCCCCATCGATGTGACATACGTCCCCCGCGGAAAATAATAACTCGGCCGCAGCGAGTCGAGCATATCAAGGGTTTCACAATGCCCGTCAAAAAACACTACGTTAATTCGTTGGTTGTGTCGATACGCCAGCCGTCGGGCCGCATCGGTCAGTTTCCATGTGGTCGGGTCCGCCAGATCCGTGCGGCTGAGCAGATACGGATCGCCGTTGCGACGATACACCGGCCCCTGGATCATGAAATTGCCGCCTTCATCCTGATAAGGTAGATTATTGAAGCTGACACCCCGCGACTCATCATAAAACCGAGCCCCTTCCACAACGAACACCTTCGAGGAAGGCGTCCCGACCTTGGTTATCTTGGGCTCATACCCGCGCGAAATCTGAACACGGTTATAAATCTCCCAGTCCGTGACAACCCGCTTGTCTCCCATGTTGGTACTGCCCGATCCATTGCCCCCGCTCGAATACATATGAAACCCAAGAACGGCCGAATAACTCGCGTACGAAATCTCCTCCGGGCGAACGCCGGGAATTTCGCTGGGGAACACATAATCATTCTTGACCCGGTTCGACGGGCAGCGAAGTTTGTTATTGAGCAGTTGAAGCAGCCGTTCGAGGGGATCGGCCGGAAGCCCCAGGTCGTCGCCCAGCATCGGAGACATCCAGTCCACATTCTGATACGGCGACATCGGATCATAATTGCCGATCGACGAAGGTTTGGCCCCGCTGGTGCTCGGCCCCGGAATCCACTGATCCCACGAAGCCGAATACTGATTGAGCCCGCTTCCGATGCCCTTTTCATGCGCCCGGCAGACCACGCTCTCGGCCGCCTGTTTGGCGCTGCGAAGACCCGGCAGCAGAATCCCCAAAAGCAGCGCAATGATCGCAATGACCACGAGCAGCTCGATCAGAGTAAAACCGGACAAAAAAGAGGGGCATGTCCTGCTTCTGGACGGCAGCTTAGAGCATCCGTGCGTCTTCATGAAAGACCTCTTCACTAAAGTTGGCTTCATTGAAAGTCGTTCCGCAGGTTCCGTTCGCTTATTTCGGCTTTACTGACGTTTTCGGGGAAGAGCGGCCAAACACTTCCCGTGTCCGGCCGCCTCCCTATCTATATCTTCGCTGCCTCATGCAGCAGAGTTCACAACAAAACCGGCAAGGCCGATCTATTTTCTCCGGCAAGCCAGCAGCCCGCCCAGACCCAGCAATACCATCGTCGCCGGTTCAGGAACCGGAAACGAAATCGTGGATAAATCATTCGATGACGTCACAGTAATATCATCAACCCAATAATCAGTACTGTATTCACCTGATGTCGGCGTACTATACAAACGGGCTTCAATCACCAAAGCATCTCGAGCTCCGCCGTCTGAATCAAACGTCCAGCTATAACTGATTTCTTCCCAACCTATTCCTGATGAGTAGGTGTCGTTACCGCCGGCAGAACCTGCATAACTGGTTACATCTCCTGAATTTGCATAATGGGCCCAGATCCGCAGAGAAGGGTTCCCTGCCGTATCGTCATACCCAAAGAAACTGGTTGTTACAGTATCCCCATCCGTCAGACCTTCAATGAAAGCCAGATAGGCCTGTGGTGTTCCGGAATGGGGGGCTTCCGTAAGTTGTAAATACCTGCTTC
>JAHDQI010000377.1 GCA_018433925.1 Phycisphaerae bacterium
CGCCGGCCGGTACGGACAGGTTTTCCGGGCCGGTATAGAGAATCCGTATCGCACCGGGAAAAATCGAGAACTGAAGGCCTTGTCTTGCGTCTGAATTTGGAGTGCGGGTGTTGAGCGACCGGATTTGGGGTATTCTAAGGGTGAGCCCGTCGCTGTGAGTTATGAATAAGGGTGTTTTAGGGCGTTTGTAAAATGCTTGCTGCAACGAATCGCATCGCAGGATGTGGTTTTTCCAGTATGGGCGGACATGATTATGGTATTTGAAGTATGCGACTCTATCCGATGACAACTCTAAGAATATAACCTATTATTTATTGTAATCGAAGAGTTCTTTTATTTTTTTGTGATATAATGCAGTTATAGATGGTTTATGTCAGTTTGTGTGCATGTGTTGTAAAGGAAGTCGTATCAGGCGGTTTTTATTTTGTCGAGTAAAAATGACTGAAAGGATGGAAAAATGAGAAGAATCATTTGTATTTTGATGTGTTTATGCATGACTTCGATGGCTCTGTCGCTGTCGATTACGAATGGCGATTTTGAGATCTATTATGAAAACGGCAAAACTACAAACGCGGAGATTGCTCATTGGTTTGATTACGGCAGTGTCGATCTCAAGTATTACTATCAAGGTCCCTTTCAGTACAAAGGCGGCCCTGTTTCCATCGCTACGGGCGGGTGTATGTTTTCGGGGGTCGAAGCCAATTCCAATGAGGATGGGGGCAATCATGCCTATGTTTACCAGAGTATTGGTATTTATGAACCCAACATCCCGGCGGTTGATATTGAGCTGGATTGGGGGGTCGCCGATCTTTCCCTTGCTACTTCAGGCGAGATGGGCGTGACGGTTATGATTCTCGAATCGGACGGCACTTTTGAACCCAACGAATGGGAAGGGGCGGCTCATGATATCTATGGGTTTGTAAAGACCGAGGAAAAACCGGACCTGCCGATTACGGAGATTGGCCGAGGCAATGCATTCGGATACGCTGAAAAAGGCGCCACGGCAAAGCATGAACGATTTCAAATTGATTTAAGCAGCGCTACTCCCGGCAAAGAACTGTTCCTGCGAGTCAATGGCTACAAAGGGAACGTTACTCCGTGGGTCGGCATAGATAATATTAAATTGTCTCCTGCTTACGTCTTGAATCAATTGCCTGAAAATGGCGATGTCTATGTTTCAGAGGATCGCACTTCAGCCGAGAATGATCTGGTTTTCAAAGTTACGGATCCGGTGATTATTGCGGTTGACGTTCTGCTCAGCACCGATCCCAACCTGCCTTACCCGGATTCTGTGATTGAAACCAAATTGGACATTCCGACGGCAGGCGAGTATACGATCGATCTTGAGGGCAGCTTGCCTGCACACCTTCTCGATGACGGTCATCTGAAATGGGACCAAGACTATTACTGGAAAGTCCTTGCCTATGAATCGGATGGGGGTACGGGTTATACATACAAATACACGGGCCTGGCCACGAGTTTTACAACCATCCAGTACGGTCCCTACCTTGGTGATGTTACCCCGAACATCCAGGGGGTTTGGAGCGGCGAAGAGGCGGTTTTCTCGCTGGAGTACTACAATAAAACGGAAACTTTCCAGTGGTATAAAGAAGGCGTTAGTGAACCGCTGGAAAATGGCGCTAAATATGCCGGCGTCGATTCGAATTCGCTGACTATTTATGATTGCCAGACGGCCGATGAAGGAATCTACTATTGCAAGGGGACGTACACGGAAGCGGGATCGATTGTGGTAGAGGCCCAGAGTACAGCCGGCGGCGAACTGGCCATCAAGGAGTTGAAGTCCTACTATCCGTTTGAGAGCACGGAAAGTGACGCCCAGGGTACGTATGCCCCGGATGTTGTCGGCGGGAAACATGCGTACCTGATGGGCGGGGCATCGGTGGTGACAAATCCGGAGGATCCCAATTCACTCATTGGCGGATTCCTGTCCCTGGTTAATCCTCGAGGCGGTACACATACGCAGTACGCAGAGATCGCAGATGTTTCTGTGGCTCATCATAAGGACATTACCATTAGCTGCTGGGTCAAGCCGGGGATTTTGGATCTCGATTATGAACGATATGCCCGAATCTTTGATTTTGGAACCGATAATCAGAATTATTTCTACCTGACGCTGCTTCACAGAACCAATACGGCACGCAGCGCGATCAATCTTGATAACGGGGAGCGTGAAACGGACGGGGTTGGTCCAATCGGGTACGGCACGCAATGGCTTTATGTTGTGCTGACCATCGAAGACGTTACGGAAATGAACGATGAAGGGGAAGAAGAAACGACGACGACCGGCAAAATTTATATCAACGGAGAACACGGCGGAGAGAGCGAGGTGCGCCATCCCTCAGAGATAGAAAAACCACTCAATTACCTTGGGAAAGCCATCTCCACTGCAGAGAGTTATCCGAATTTTAACGGTTTGATCGATGAGCTGAAGATCTATAACTATGCCCAGACAGCCGAGGAGATCGCCC
>JAHDQI010000375.1 GCA_018433925.1 Phycisphaerae bacterium
GTGCCGTAAGCAAGATCGCACTGGGAGATAAATTGACCGATCGTAATCGTCCCGCCGGTCATGTATAAATTACCCTCCGCGCGCATCCCAAGCGCCCAATACCCGGATATACGGACGGTTCCACCCGACATATTCAGCACACCCTTTGTAGGATACGAATTCTCTCCCTGATACAGGTTATTTGCGATATGAAAGGTCCCGTCGGTCATGGTAAGAATCGCATTCCCGCGATAGCCAAGATGCAAGGGATCGCGGATTATTGACACCGTACCGCCGCTCAGTATGAATTCGCCCCCCCCGGCGGAAGCGTTGTCCGCAAATCTCCAGTCCCTGAGAGTCAGGGTCCCGCCGGTCATCTGCATCACATTCGTTGCGGAACCGCCGTTATTTTGCGGACCATACATCCTGTGAGCCGCCGCGTCTTGCGTACTGTCAATAAGCGGTGCGCCGGGACCGAATATATTGGGTACCACGTTATCTTCCAGAGTAGGGATCATCGCCGGATTCCAGTTCTCCGGTACATTCCAGAGAGTACCGCCGCTGCCGCCGACCCAATAGGTCAGAATATCACCAAACACCGAAGGGGCTGCAAAAGAAAACACCATCCCGACGATCAGGATCCCAAACTTAATTTTTTTTTGGTTCATCGCACACTCTCCCAAAATCATTTGTATTCCATCCGAAACCCTCTCGAAGGAATCGGCCGGATCCCCCCCTTGGGACTTCCCAACGGCACGGATTGGATACGTTAATACCCCAACTGAGGCGTTTCCATACTTTTATAGAAATCCTTGATAATGGCATCCCGGTCAAAATGTTCCCAAATCGTTATTTTACGATTATTATCAGGTCGATTTTTCCATTGTCCCTTCCCATTGGGCTCTTCAAGTAATGGAGCCGATATAACGCGAGGGGAAGCCCAGGAGGGATTTTTAACAATGGCCACCGCCGCCATATCAAACAGGGCCCGGGAGGGAGGATTGCCGGACAGGGTGATATGCTCAAAGAGTGGTGTCCGCAACGACAACACCGGTGGTCCATACACTTGTCAGTATGAAAGTAACAATTATCCAATACTTCATAGTTTTGACTCTTTCAATAATAGGGAAGGGGAATTCTTTATGTAAAAGATGTCAGAGTTAA
>JAHDQI010000183.1 GCA_018433925.1 Phycisphaerae bacterium
ACTAAAAAAAAGAGCCCGGGATTTAAGCCGGTTGTCATCGCATAAAAAAACAGGGAAAGATTTTCTCTTTCCCTGTTCGTGTCTTCAGGTTTTGTTTTTGAAGAGTTTTTCTTCCGAAAACAGAAACCAGAACTTTTATTGTTTCCGTCTGAGAGCCAACAGGCCTCCCAAAGCCAGGATGGCCAGGGAAGTTGGTTCCGGAACGAATAGCAGCGGAGTCGGCGAATCCTCGACGGTATCTCCGATAGACCATCCGCCCATCGGAGCGATTTCTTCTCCTGATAAGGCGCGGTTCCATGTCATGAGGTTTCCGCAGATTCCCCAGTTGTCACTCCAACCGGCGCCCGTAAACATATGGAAGAAGTTATTAAGGGCATAATCCCCGTCAATTGCCTGTCCCGGAGCGTCCAGGAACAGAATGCCGTCTACATACACCCTGAAGTAGCCATCGACGCCGTTCTGGACGGACCATACGATTCTGTGCCAATCATTGGCAACGAGGGTTTGCGTTGAATAGCCGGTGGCCTCGCTGCCGATGGTTGAAACAAATCCCTCATCTCCTACCCGCAAGAAACGCAATTCGGCCGGTTCGGTAGCCGTGGGGCTGTCGATGTACGTATTGAATAAACTGTTTTGCGGGTTGGCCTGCGTTTGCCGGTAATCGAGGGCTACGGTGTACTGATTGGTCAAACTGCCGCCGCCATTGGCGCCGATATTGTGATTGACCTGGAGATAGGAATTGTAGTTGCGAGTCTGGATGACTTTGTTGGTTGTGTATAGGTCCGGATCGTGGAGTGTTCCTATCTGTGTATCCGGGCCCAAGAGGCCGGTGCCCATCGCATTGCCGACCAGATCCTGGCCGATTGCGGCCGTCTGGTACACAGGAAGGTCGAAAAATGTCCACAGTCCTGTTACCCCGTCGGGGACATTGGCCACCAGATCGGCAGAAGCCAGACCCGCGGCCGACAAAACCAAAACACATCGAATCAACCATCTTGTCTTCATCATTTTTCCTCCACAATAATAAGGTTTCTGAAACGTTTGACTGCATTATTGGAAACGACAATTTTCCAACGCTTACTCGATAGGATTCCTCTTTATCACACACGCCTGCACACACAACACACACATGACACACACGACGGAATCCCAAAAAGCACTTTGCCCGTGCTGCTGTTTGAAAAGAGCATTAGTTATAAGGAACCACGCCGCTGATATTATCAAACCAGTCCCGGAGCCAGTTTTCAGCAAAGATCGCAAAATCAGAAAGGTTGACGATACAGTTGCCGTCCAGATCCATTTCGGGCGCATCCAGTCCCATGAAGGATGCATGGGTACAGGTATAGGGTCCGTCTGTCTCATAGTCCATCTCGACGTCGATATCGAAGGTGATGTCTCCCCCGGGCACGAGCCGTTTTTCAGCGGACAGATAGACATCACTGAAAGCGAATTCCGGCATGGATGCCGCTCCGCCTTGTCCATAGACCCGTACATAGACGTTGGTGTCCGCCGCGGTTGCGGTGTAGGCCGTTCCGATGAGCTGCCATTTGGAAGCCGGGGCCGGGTTGACGATGGCATTGCCGCCGGAGATATTGCCGGTTGCGTCGGCCGCGGCCTCCGCGAGTTTGACATAGTTGGGGTTTCCTCCGGCAATGGCAGCGCTGATCGCGGCGCCGTCCGTAATGCCGGCGGGAATGCTCCACAGTTCCAGATGCAGGGTCGGGGCCGGGCCGGGCCAGTCCAGTGCCAGCAGAGAATTGGGATCTGAATATTGACTGCTGTTGACGGCGCAGGCCATATCCAGATAATAGGTCATGCCGTTTTGCAGGGGACCGACGACCTGACCGAGAACCAGATCCTCTGAAGCATAGAGGCATACGTCATTCATCCCGGGCGAGGGCAGCGGTGTGCCGTACAGGCCGGAGGCCCAGATGCCGCCCTGGTCGGCTTCATTGAAACCGGAGGGCACTTCAAAAATCCAGCCGGGCGGGGCGGGGACATCATCCACGAACCAGGCGCCCCAGTTGTCGGATTTATAAATGCTGTTGTAAACACTTTCAAGCGGTGTTCCGACCATCCAGTCGATTTCATCGAATCCGCCATTGGCCAGGAGATTCTCTCGCCCATCGGGCCAGTCAGCGGGCATGGCAGTATCCAGCGTTACAAACCCGATGAACATAATGTCGGGATAGAATGATTCGTCCGTATGCCGGTTGTCATAGCCGATCTTGACGGTAATGGGCTTGCCGTTGTCGGCGGCCGTGGCGGTATAGGTGCCATAGACCGGGCGCCACCGGTTTCGAGACAGGGCCCGTTCAAAGACGGCCACTTCCGTGCCGTCGATTTCCAGGGTCAGGATCGCAAAATCTTTCCAACTGTTCCAGTCCTTGGCCATGACATAGGCCATGGCGTAATAGGTCTGTCCCTGAATCGCCGTTGCCGTTGTCGTCTGGGTCAGGACATAATTGGGATCGTTGGTATAGGCCGACACGGTGCCGCCCAGGGGGGTCATGACATACTGGGTGTAGTTCATGACGCCAATGTCATCGACGCCGGGTTGATGGACCAGGTACACGCCTTTTTCGGTTTCGCTGTCCGGAGGGCCGGCCGCGATCCAGGTCCAGCCGGCCGGATTGACATCAAGTTTGGACTCTGCGGCTGTCGGGTTCAGGGCCGGAAGATCCGCAAAGAAGTCCCCGTTGGCCAGTAATCCGCTGTCTCTGGGCTCTTCAATGACTTCACTTTTCAGCCATTCCCCTGTCAGCGATATAAAGTCATCCATATTGACATAGGAGTCCTGATCAAAATCACCAATCCAGTAATCGGTAATGCCGAACGGCGCCGAGTCATACCCTGTTGAAACGGAGTTATTGGGGAAGTTGGATACCGGATTGAACTCGTCGAAGTAAACCAGGGTATCCTCGTTTCCGCCGACGATGGAAAGCTCAAACCATACTCCTGAATAGCCATGGATGTCCGTAATCGGTTTCGGGAATGCGTGTTTATATTCTTTCCACACGGAATCGCCTATATTGCCGAGGGGCCAGGATACCTCATAAAAATCAGTTAATACATTCGGGTCATTCCAGGGCCGAGGCGTGCCCTCACTGTTGTCATAGAGATACTGTTTGATGCGCAGTTGCGCTCCTTCGGCGCTGACCGCGGCAATGCGGGCGTAGGTTTTGAAAAAGTCCTTGTATTCGTGCACGTAGAGTTCCGGGCGGTACTGCTGATAGCCGTGGCCGTCCTGACAGAGCAGGATGCCCGGAGTGATATAGGCGGCAATGACCGCCACATCGGCTCCCTGGCCGCTCCAGGACGGATCGATCCATTCGACTCCATACCGGTCGATGTCTCTGGCGGCCACTGAATAATCTGCTTCATTACGAACCCACCATTTGTTATATCCAGCGCCGTTGAGGCCATCGACCATGGCGCGGGCACCGGGTCCGGTCAGGGGAGAGGAAAACCACCAGGCGTTTACCGTCATGGAATCAGTAACGGAAACATCCCAGTTAAATCCCGGGTCCCAGAACAATTTCCAACCGGGATTACCGCGCCATGCCTGGTCGATTTCTTTTGTTAGAACGATAGGGTCCAGGGGGGGCTGGTCAGCCGCAGTCAGGGGGGTGGCTGCGCCGTTTGCCAGTTTGGCGACTTCCTCGGCGGGCAGATAGGAGCCGGACCAGATGGCAATCTCATCAAGGGCCCCTGTAAAAAACCTGTCGATACCGGCCCTGGAGGCAACGTAGAAAGCCGTGGTTGCCCGGGGCAGATTGATGTCCGAGGAGATGTATCGAGTGTGCTGAAGAACCCCATCGACATACTTTTTGAGGAGCTGATTGTCGCAGGTAATTGCCAGATGATACCAACTGCCGAGGTTCTTCTGGGCGTCGCTCTGTGTGCCGATACTGAATTGCCATGCGGTTTCTGTCTCGGACCAGAAATAATCATAGGGGTCCCCGTCTCCATCCGGGTCCTGGGCCAGTTCAATGTCGTAGGCGTCGGTATATACCAGATATCCCCAGTCGTTGGTCAGAGCGTCTCTGCGAACCCACATGGCGATTGTGAAGGCCTCTCCAAGCCCGACTACATTGGGATCTTCTGAGACGTTATTGGGATCGACGTAGAGGTAATTAATCTTGTTTGGATCCGCGACGGCTTCAGCGTTAAAAAGAAGAGCGCTGCCGCTGCCGTTCCAGCCGGCAGTCCACTGCGGGTAATGAATCTCATCGGTTGCCATGAGGGCGGCGTTGAGGTTATTTCCGGAAAAATCGGCGACGGTTGTGCCGCTGCCGTCATCGAAATTCCAGTAGGCCGCTAAATCCGCCCATGTCAGTGCAGAAATGGTCAACAGAAGCGTTATTGCTGCTACTCTTTTCATCCTGTAACCTCCGAGTAAAACAAAAGTTGCCTATTTTGACTTTTTCGTCCTGCTTTTTTGGAAATCGCTCCTTTGGAAGTAGCCCAATTCCTTTTCCTTCTGGTTGTTTACCAAAGGGGATTTAACTTTTCGTGCCCGGCGTAAGGCCGGCCGTATTCGAGATATCCGTAATGTTCCGGCAAGCCCCGCATGGCTTCTACATGGCCGTCTACGAAGACCAGGTTGGCCTTCCCTTCGGTTTTCTGCTCCGTTTTCACATTGTGATAGGTGGCAATATTGTCCGTGTAGTACCCCTGCCTGGGAGCTGTCCAGAGGGCATTATCGTTCAGCATGGCGCCGCTGTAGTTTTCCCTGTAGGGAGGATTGCTGTTGGCGTTCATGGACCACAGGTTTTCTTCCGAAAACGCAAAACAGCGGCTGGTCCGGGTGACGCGCGACAGTTTCAAAGAGGCCTGCTGCTCATAGGCCGTCGCAAAAGTGATATTCAGGCCGGTTTCCCAGTCGAATCCGAGAAAGTAATTCATGGCATAGCTGTACATGGGATTGAAGGGGATCGTGCCGGATTCGGGACCCCCGCAGTGCTTGCAGCCCTCTCGCGGGGCATACCCCTTGAAGGTTGGACACATGTGGACGTTTTTGTCTTCGAGATAAGGCCAGAGCGAACCGTCCGGTTCGTCTTTGTCGTAATGCCATCGGCATTCGGGAGGACAGGCCGGACTGACGGAGACGGGGTCTCCTTTTGCGCAGATCGTGTTGGACGAGGGAATCGACGCCGTTGCGCCGTTTAGTGTGTTGCGGGAATAGAGCCAGTACAAGGCAAAGGGGGCCTTCTCGGCGTTGTCGCCGGCGTACATGTGCAGGGCGACCCCGTAGTTTTTCAGGTTGGTCGAGCAGATTAGCGCCTGAGCGGACATTTTCACGCGGCTGAGTGCGGGAATGAGGATTCCGAGCAGCATCGCGATAATCGCAATGACGACCAGCAGTTCAATTAATGTAAATCCCTTTATTGGTTTCTGCATGGGTCCGTCTCCCTGAATAACGACTTCTTGTTTCGACAGGTTCCTGACCTGACTGTCTCTATTATCATACGGGAAATCACGACGGCTGTCAATGAAATTTTTGTGCACAAACTTTTGTGCAACCTTGTTTCTAAATATCAGGGGGGGGCGGAAAGGCGGCGTAAGGGTCTAATCCATCCTATTGTCTATCAAGTTATAAAAAAAATAGTTTTCGAAAAAAAACAGCATGGCAGTGAAAAAAACCAAGTTTTATCGGTTTATTGGAAAACGGTTTTTGTTCATGAAGTGTCGAGTTCTTGAGTCTCTAAATAGGGTTTTTTATCGGTCATATACTCTGTAAAAAACCTGTCCGAAATGCTAAAGAAGGAGTATGTAGATATATTCCGGCGAAATACAAGACAATAGTCAATCCGA
>JAHDQI010000428.1 GCA_018433925.1 Phycisphaerae bacterium
AGCAACCGGCATTGAGGAAGCGGCGTTGTGTCGAATCATGCAGGGGAAATCCTGCGTAGCGGCAACGGCGGATAAACTGCTTTCGTACTTTGGTTATGAACTGAAAAAGTGCAAGGGGAGAAAATAAATCATGGCTTGCATTGAATCTCGAAAACTTGAAAAAGGGAAAAGTTATCGAATCCGGCTTTCGGAGTGTGAAGACCCAAAACGGCCGCGGCTGAACTTCGGGAAGATCACGCGGCGGGAAGCGGAATCAGTCAAGGGCTTTGTCGAATCGCTGATTGCATCAAAGAACACCGGGGCGCAGATTCAGCCGGCGGTTCAGCAATGGCTTGCGGGGCTGCCCGATTCAATCCGCGGTCAACTGGTAGCGCTGGGGCTGGCCGAACCGGTCGAACGCAAGCCGGATGTTTCGCTGCGTTCCTGGATGGATTCGTACATTGAATCTCGAACCGACGTAAAGCCGAACACCGAACGAAACATGAAAGCGGCAAGGGATACGCTTTTCAGGTTTTTCGATTCGAACATGAACCTTTGCGATTTTACCGCCTTCGATGCAGAACAATTCCGCGTCAAGTGCCTGGAAAAGAATCTGGCCGAAGCGACGATCCGGCGGCGATGCAAGCGGCTGAAACAGTTTTTCGCTGCGGCCGTCAAGAAACGCCTGATTGCGGACAATCCCTTCGATGGAATCCCTGTCGGCTCGATTGCCGCGGATAAGCAATTCATCGGCAGAGATACGATTCAGAAGGTGATTGACCATTGCCCGGACATTCACTGGAAGCTGATTTTCGCACTGGCAAGATTCGGCGGCTTGCGGATACCCTCTGAACTTGTCGGACTGACCTGGGCGGATATTCTTTGGGATAAAAAGCGGTTTGTCATTCATTCCCCGAAAACAGAGCATATCCCCGGCAGGGAAACTCGAATCTGTCCGCTGTTCCCGGAACTGGAAGGGCCTCTGATGCAGGCGTTCGAGCAAGCCCCGGCCGGACAAAAGGCCGTTATCCCGATGAATCTTGATTCTGAATCGAATCTGCGTACACAGGCCCGGCGCATTATCAAACAGGCCGGGATTGCACCCTGGGACTTACTTTTCGTGAATCTGCGTTCCAGCCGGGGAAGCGAACGGGTTGAAACCTTC
>JAHDQI010000126.1 GCA_018433925.1 Phycisphaerae bacterium
AACCGCTCGGCATAGGCGTTGAGATTAGGGCTGTGTGCCGGCAGTTTGACAGGCTCTACGCCGTTGTCCCTGAAGATGTTAGAAAAGCCGGCTGTATTATACAGGGGGTCCCGGTCATGGATCAGGTATTTCTTGCCTCGGGGAAAATTAAAGGTTCCAGGAGTCATTTATGGTCTCAACATTGATGAGCCCTCGGCAGCGTGATGGCTCTTTCACAATATAATAGCGGTAACGGCTATGTTTCCATCGTAGATCGGTACACCTACTCGGCCTTCGGCCGAACGACCGTCTGTGATGCCGGCGGAACCCCGCGGTCGCCGAATGAAACGCTATACGGCAATCCGTATCTGTTTACCGGCCGACGCTGGGACGGCGAAACCGGCCTGTTGTGGTTCCGGGGGTCGGTCGGGGTTCGAGTTCCCTCTTTCACCCTTTTGGCAGTGGTTTAGAGAAGTCCGAGATGTGACAGTTCACGGCGGATTTGGTCTGCATTTTCGAAAACCACGGCTGTCATTCCGGCCCTTTTGGCGCCTTCGACGTTTTCGGGCAGGTCATCGGTGTAAAAGCATTGGTTGGGGGCCTTGCCGACCGACTCGGCGGCGGCCCGGTACATGGCCGGGTCGGGCTTGCAGGTGCCGAGCCGGAAGCTGAGTACCGGATTTTCAAAGACCTTAACGATCGGGTAATGCCGCTGGATGTAAGCCCAGTGCTGCGGGTCCGTATCCGAAAGCAGGCCGAGCGGCACCCGGCCGTGGAGGTTGTAAACCAGGGCTTCCATTTCCGGATTGGGCAGAAAGATGCTGCACCAGGCCTCTGTGAACGTCTGAACACTCCAATGAAAATTGAATTGTTCGCACAATTGACGGTGGAACTGTTCAGGAGTGATCCGGCCCGCGTTGAGCTGCGGAATGAGGGCGTTTTCGCGGACTTTCTCGATCAGATCCCCGTCGCCGGAGGTGTTTAGCTTTTTGCGCAGGGGGTCCGGGTCAATGTGAATCAGTACCCGGCCGAGATCAAAGATGACGGCTTCAATCGGTTGTCTCATGCGGTGTTTCCTTTCGCATCAGCAGGTCGCTGTAGGAACAATCGAACAGATCGTTCCGGCGGATTCCCAGTTTTTTCATAAATGATTCACACTGTCGGCGGAGTGTTTCGATTTCGATGGATCCATCGGCGTCCATGGCCTCGATTTCGACAAAGCCGCCGAGCCCCTCCACGGTATCAAGATGAAATTTGACATTTTCGAGGAAATAGATTTCCCGCTGTTTTTGAACCACGACCAGGACGGGCAGGGCGAAGAGGAGCACCTCGGCCAGTGCTGAATCCGGCGTCGTCCGGTATAACGAAACGTCGGATTGCCTGGGGCCGGTCTGATTCGGCCGCCGATAAAAGATCAGGGCGTTTTCGATGTTTCCCTGCCGCAGTTTGAGCCGTCCGTCCGGTACCTGAAAATAGGTATCCGTCTGGGTGTCGATCCCCCTGCATTCGGCCCCGGCCGAGAGGAGTACCTGACGGACCTGATCCGGCGCCGGGCAGCGGGCTTTGATTTCGATATTTGTGTGACTCATGCGATCCTCGAAAAGTAGAAAACCTGTTTTATGGACTCGATTATAGGACCGGCGGGGCAAAAAATAGAAACAATTCTTTAAAAAACCTCTCTGGATTGGCTTTATTTTAAGGATTGAGCGTTTGGCGTGAAAACCGGCCGATTGGGAATTATCCGCCCGGCGGGATTGACCGAAACCTACCGGTAGTGTAGCTGGTTTGCCGTCTGACGAACATCGGGGCTACGTGGAAACGAAAAATGGAACAAGGTTAAAGAGAGGTATTGATTATGGCAGCGAAAACAAGGAAAAGCAGGGGGAAAACTACTGGCAAGTCCACCCGGAAGGTCGCTAAAACGTCCAAGCCGGCGACCCGCAAGTCTGCGCCGAAGAAGACCGCGAAATCTTCAGGCAAGACGGCCGGCAAGAAGAAAACCACGGTGACTGCCAGGAAGCGCAGGCCTTCGGTCAAGGCCAAGTCAACGAAAACGAAAAAGACTTCGACATCCGTAAAGTCCAAAACTTCGACCAAGGCCAGAGCCACCAAGAAGACGAAAACCACCGTTCGGGCCAAAGCCGTTTCCAAGCCCAGAGCTACGAAGGAACTGATCCCGGTGCTGGATCTGGAAAAGTACCAGGTCAAGTCCGTTTCGGAAACCGGGGTAAAGGACAGTTTCGTCGGTTCGACGCGGTATGCCTGGATCGGCAGCGGTCAGTGCGGCGGCCGGCTGGTCAAGGCCTTTTATGATCTCGGCTACAAGAAGGCCATCGCCGTCAACACGACCCATCATGACCTGGATCTGCTGGGCATTCCTTCTTCGCAGAAGTACCTGATGGACATCGGCGAAAAGGGCGCCGGCAAGGATATGGGCCGCGGTTGTGAAGCGGCCAGCCAGTGGCGTCAGGATATTCTGCACCTGACCCGCAAGACCTTCGGTACGGAAGTGGATCATGTGATGGTCTGCTTTGGAGCCGGCGGCGGAACCGGCGGCGGCAGTGCGGCTGAACTGGTCAGCATCGCCAAGGATTATGTCCGCTCGGCGGGCAAGGCCAATCCGAACAAGCATGTCGGCGTGGTTATGACGCTGCCGACCGTCGGCGAAGCCAATTCGCCCCAGGTTGCTGAAAACGCTTTTAAAGTGGCGACGGAACTGGGCCAGATGGCTTCCGAGGGTCAGATTTCCCCGCTGATCATCATCGACAACGAGAAGATCAGCAGCATGTATCCGGGCAAGACTGTCCGCGAGTTCTGGCCGAGCATTAACAATACCGTGGCCGGGATGTTTGATGTGTTTAACCGTCTCAGCTCGCTGAGCAGCCCCTATACCACACTCGATCCGGTGGATTACCAGAGCATTCTGAAATCCGGCGGCTGTGCGATCATGGGACTGACTCGTGTGGACAAGTACAAAGACCGCTTTGCCCTCAGCAGCGCCGTCAAGCAGAATCTCGAAAAGACCCTGCTGAGCGACGGGTTTGACCTGAGCACCGCTCGTGTGGCCGGGTGCACCGTAGTCGGCGGCAAGCGCATGATGGCCAATACGCCCAACCTGCAGGACAACATCAATTTCGCATTCGATGTGCTGGCTGATCTGACCGGCAATGCCACGATTCATCGCGGCATTTACGAAGACGGCCGGGAAACTCTGCGGGTCTATACGCTTATCGGCGGCCTCGAATTCCCCGCTGCCCGCGTGGAAGAACTGGTGGCCGATCAGCTTGTGAGTGTTTAAGCAGACACAAACTCCGCTTTGTTTGCGCCGGATGCACGATGCTGCATCCGGCGTTTTTTTATGGGTTCCGGAAATACGTATTGATCTTTCAGGGCATGGGGCTATACTGTTTACGTTGCAGTGTAAACGGGACAAACCGATCTTTTTGGGGGAAATAAAAATGATGAAGCCCACCGTTATTTTGTGTTTTTTTGTGTTCGTATTTTTCGCAGCCGCCGAGGGCGCAGGTCTTTATGACCCGTGGCCGCAGGGACCTTCTTCTGATCCGAATTATTTTCCTCTTGGAGTCTGGCTGCAAAGCCCGGCTGATGCGGCCCTTTATCACCAGGCCGGAATCAATTTCTACGACGGCTTGTGGGAGGGTCCGACTGTCTCACAACTGGAAACACTCAAAAACGCCCGTATGCAGACCGTTTGCGACCTCAATGATACGGCCCTGCAGTACAAAGATGTCACTCTCTCAGATGGGAGACCTCTGATTATGGGGTATTCTCATTACGGGGAACCGGATAACATGCAGGACAATCCTGAAGGCGGCCTCGATCTTCCAATCCCGACATCCGTTGTGCAAAGCAGTTATTTCAACATCAAGAACCTGGATCCCAATCGGCCTGTCTTTTTGAATTTGAGCCAGGGCATTGGCAATGACGGCGGTACCTGGGTGGGCCAGGGAGGATATATCGTTCCTGATCGAGATTACCCGGAATATATTCTTGGATCCGATGTAATTTCCTTTGATATTTATCCGATGGACTGTGAAAGGACCAATACCTGCCAGGACGCCTGGCGGGTGGCTCTCGGAGTAGACCGCCTGTTCGGATATGCGCCGCAGGGGCATATCGTATGGAATACCATTGAAACGTCCGACATCTGCGGCAATGATAGGCAGGCCACTGTCGAAGAAATCCGGGCGGAAGTGTGGATGTCGATCATTCACGGCGCCAAGGGACTGACCTATTTCATTCACGGAAAAACTTCAATCGATGATTTTGATTATCGGGCGATTCTTCGCCCGGAGAATGCGGATCGGCTGGCGGGATTTACCCAGATCAATCATCAGGTGCAATCGTTGGCTCCCGTGATTCACAGTCCTGATCAAAATCACCTCGCTGTAATGCAATCCCTCGAGGGGGACTCTCCGGTGGATTTTGCCGTCAAGATATACGAGGGCGCCACGTACATTTTTTCCGTCAGTATGCGCCAGCCGCAGACCATCAAGCAGTTTCAGGTCAAATCAATTCCGGACAGTTCCGTTGAAGTGCTGGGTGAGGATCGAACGCTTTCTTTGGTCAACGGTACGTTTTCCGATACGTTTACCGGTTACGAGGCGCATTTGTATAAGATTGACGCGGTGCCTGTGCTCGGTGATCTGGATCTGGACCGGCGTGTCAATTTCAGTGATTTCGACCGTTTCGCCGGAAGCTGGTTGGCGCTGGAAGGTCAGGAAGGGTGGCAGTGGAATGCGGATCTTTTTCCGGATGAAGCGAACCGGATTGATCTTTGTGACCTGGTCGTCCTGGCAGAACACTGGGGCCGCCGGGAATAAGAAAGGACCGGCCCGTTTTGTTTTGGGGGGGCGTTACTGTTGTTTTTCTTCTTTGAGTTTTTCAATGGCCCGGACCGGAAAGGGGATGTGGCAATAGCCGCCGGGATTTTTTTCGAGGTATCGCTGGTGGTATTCCTCGGCGGGCCAGAAGGGACCTGCGGGGGTTATTTCCGTGACGACGGGTCGGCGGTATTTTCCGGTTTTGTTCAGATCGGCCTTTCGAACGAGGGCTTCTTTCTTTTGTTCCGGGGTGTGGGTAAAAATGACGGATCGGTACTGCGTGCCGATATCGTTTCCCTGCCGGTTGCGCAGGGTGGGATTGTGAATCTCGAAAAAGAGGGTCAGCAATTCGTCATAGGAGATTGTATTGGGATCGTAGCGGAACTGGACTACTTCGGCATGTCCGGTATCGCCCCTGCAAACGCGCTCATAGCCCGGATTTTTTACCCGTCCGCCCATGAATCCCACGGCCGTGGCCAATACGCCCGGTACGTCGCGGAAGGCGTGTTCCACGCCCCAGTAGCAGCCGCCGCCAAAGGTGGCCGCCGGGTACGGTTCAAGAGCATTCGGGTCGGAAGCCGGGATGATCTTGTCTGCATATTGAGTCAGCGAGTACGGCGGAATCTGCATGGCGAACTCCTTGTTTTTATTGGTGTAAGCCCCTGCCGGAAGAACCGAAAACAGGATGGCTATCATACACATTGTAACTGCATTTCTCATGGTCGGGCTGCCTTTCTTATATCTCTTACGCTAAGAAACCCGACCCGGTTCTGCCGATCTTGGGATTGCTTGTCTGCCCGGAGAAAAACGCTTGAATTTTGCGACTGGGGCGGTACCCTGTAGAAAGACGATGCGATGCAGTGACGGAAAGGATTGGCGGGCATGAGGGATGTTGAAGAATTTATTCGGCTGGCGGAGGGCGGATATTCGTGTATCTCCGTCGTTACCCATGAAGAGCACCAGGCCCTGGAGGTCATCCGCAAGGCCGCTGAAAAGCTGACGTATAAAATGCGGATCTGGTCGGTCGGTCGAGGCAGCCGGGACGGCCTGTTTCCCGTATTGGGGGGCCGGACGGAACACGCTACGCCCGAGGCGGGCCTGAAGGAATTTTGCCTGCTGCCGACGAAAACCATCTGCGTGGCGCTGGACCTGGGCAAGCACCTTTCTTCGTACCTGATTCACCGGATGCTTCGTGATACGATTGTCCGGGTCGAACTAAACCAGAACCTGCTTGTGCTGATCGACAGCGAGGATTCGCTGCCGGATTCGATCAAGGCCTACTGCCGGAGCTTTGAGCTGTCTTTGCCGACGGCCAAAGAGCTGGAGAACGTTCTCCGCAACACCCTTCGCCAGATTCATAACAAAACACCGCTGGAAATCGGCATCAGCAAGGCGGGCCTGGATGCGATTGTCCGGAATCTGCGGGGGCTTTCGATTCGGCAGGCGCGGCAGCTTCTGCGGGAAGTCGTGGCCGATGACCGCCGGCTGGATGATCACGACGTCAACAAGATCATTGCCGGCAAACGGAAGCTGATCGGATCGGACGGGTTGCTCGAATATGTGCAGGCCCCGCTGACCCTGAACGAGATTGGCGGGATGAACCATCTCAAGCGGTGGCTTTCGGTCCGGGAGAAGGCGTTTACGGAGAAGGCCTGCGAGTTCGGGCTGACGGCTCCGCGGGGTGTGCTGATCCTCGGTGTGCAGGGGGCCGGAAAAAGTCTGTGCGCCAAGGCGATGGCCACGGCCTGGCGGCAGCCGCTGTTTCGGCTCGATTGCGGCACGTTATACAACAGCTACATCGGCGAATCGGAGCGGAATCTTCGCAAGGCCCTGCATCAGATTGAGGCGATGTCGCCGGCGATTTTGTGGATTGACGAGATCGAGAAGGCCTTTGCCTCGGCCGCCAGCCAGAGTACTGACGGCGGTCTGAGCAAGCGCATGTTTGCAACGCTGCTGACCTGGATGCAGGAGCATAAGCAGCCGGTATTTTTGGTGGCCACGGCCAACGACATCGAGGCCCTGCCTCCGGAACTGCTGCGCAAGGGACGATTTGATGAGATTTTCTTCGTCGGTCTGCCCGGTGAGGAGGCCCGGAAAGAGATCTTTAAAATTCACCTTGCAAAACGAAAACGCAAACCGGAGTCTTTTGACCTGGACCGGCTGGTTCAGGTTGCCGACGGCTATAGCGGTTCGGAGATTGAACAGGCGGTTATTTCAGCCCTGCATGAGGCCTTCAGCCGCGGGTCGGATCTGGATACGGAACTGCTGGTCAGCGCGATTGAGCATTCGCCGCCTTTGTCGGTGACGATGCGAGAACGGATCGCGGATCTCTATGAATGGGCCGAGGGACGCGTGGTCAAGGCGGACTGAAATGGAAAAAACAGCCAGACATGTGATTTTTTCCGGCCGGGTTCAGGGAGTTGGCTTTCGCTACATGACCCGGCGGATTGCCGACCGGCATGAGCTGACCGGCTGGGTCAGAAATCTGCCCAATGGAACGGTAGAGGCCTTGTTTCAGGGTCTTGAGGCCGATATCCAGGTCTGTCTCAATGAGATTGACGATGCTTTTTCCGGGTCCCTCCGCGACAAGAAAATTACACCGCAGCCGCTCGACCCTCGATTCAGCGGCTTTGATATTACCTATTAGGGCAATCGGGGACCTGTGTGATGAATCGGCGATTTTGGAAGTATTTGTTTTTTTTCGGCTGTCTGTCAATCGGCTCTGCGGCGGCCCGGCCGGCCGGCTTTGCGATACTGCGTCCGGATGAAACCCGAGTGCACGACTTGCAGATTGCCCAACTGGACGAGGGCGTTTATGAGATCCAAACCACGGGGACGGACCCGTATTTTTATACGCTTCCGTTTGCCGAATCGGGCCTGGCTGATACACTGCATGTGCTTTCCTTTGAATACCTCAGTACGGCTGCGGCGGCCCTGCCGATTTTTTTCGCTCCCTCTCCCACGGAAACCGGCAGTATTTTTTCATCCCTTTCGGCCGCGGAGGTCTGGACCGGTCATGCGGTGGACCTGCAGGAGTCCGGCGCCTGGAAAGACGGCGTGCGATTTCTCCGGCTGGATTTCGGCCGCGAGGCCGGCCGGATTTTTCAGATTCGCAACCTTCGGCTGCGGATGCCTACAGGTCCGGAAAGGCGGGCTGCCCAGGAGCGTTCGCTTGAGAACCAGGCCCGCCTTTTGCTCGAAAACGGAATTCGGGCATATTTAAAAAACACCTATCCCTGCCGAATCCATAACGTCACCGTGGAGGCCGATACGATCCGGATCGAAGGGACCCTGGGCGCAGGCCGTGACACTCTCTATCTCTGCGAGGCGCTGCCGCAGCAGGTGCTGTTTGACCGATCGAGTCAGAACGGGCTGCTGCAAAGGCGTTTGCACGTCCCGCCGTCTTCGCATAAGTTTGAATATTGTCTTCCTCTGACGGATCCGAATGAGACGTTTGATGCGCGGGTTCCGCGTTTTGTTTGGCAAAACGGGGTCCGGCGGGATCGGCTGTTTTCGAAATGGGCCGTCGGACAGGATGCCGGAACCCATGACAGGCGGTTTCAGCTTCTCTCTCATGCTCGCTGGGCGGATGCATTGCCGTGCGCAGGAAAGCGGGCGAAGGAACAGCCCAAATCCAAAAAGGGCATCGGGGCGTTATGGATCGACCGGCCGCTGGAAGATCTGGATGTTCTCGGAATCGGCTGCGTGACGGTTAATCTCGTACTGAACCGCCTGATCAGCCCTGCCAACAAACTGGACTCGATTCCGTATGAGCTTAACGGCAAGACTTATTCTTTTCAAGCGGCCTATGTGGATGTGCTGGACAGGGTATTACGAGAGGCCGCTGAGCGGGATATTATAGTGGCGGCTATTGTTTTGGTTACAAAGGACCCTCGCGGGGGCGGGGTCGGCAATCCGGCCGGCTTCCTGGCCCATCCGAAAAGTGAAGAATCGGCGGTTTATGCGATGCCGAATTTCGTGCAGCCGGAAGGGATTGAGTATTACCAGGCCGTGCTGGATTTTCTGGCCGCCCGCTACGGCCGGGACGACAGGCGATACGGCCGCATCCATCACTGGATTTTGCACAATGAGATTGACATGGGGTATCATTGGACCAGCGCCGGTCCCGTCGGGCCCCTGACGTATATGGATCTGTATCAGAAATCGATGCGCATGGCTTTCCTGACGGCCCGCAAATACAACCCGCACGCCGGGGTCTTTCTCTCGCTGACGCACCACTGGAACCGGACCTCGCACCTTGATCGCGGGTACCTGCCGCGGCGCCTGCTGGAAATCCTGCTGGATCAGTGCGGGGCCGAAGGCGATTTTCCCTGGGCGATTGCGTATCATCCGTATCCGCAGTCGCTTGTTGAGCCGAAGACCTGGCTGGACAGCCGAGTGAGCCATTCGTTTGATACGCCTTTCATTACGCCGAAAAATATTGAGGTTCTTGACGCCTGGGTCAGGCAGAAGCGCACCTACTATCGGGGACAGACTCCCCGGACGGTCTGGCTGAGCGAGCAGGGACTTAACAGCCGGGATTACAGCGAGACCTCGCTGGCTGAGCAGGCCGCCGGGATGGCGTATGTATGGAAAAAGATCAAGCCCCTGGAGTCCATTGAGGCGTTTGTGTATCACAACTGGGTGGACAACGAGCAGGAAGACGGCCTGCTGATCGGCCTGCGCAAGCTGCCCGCTGAAGGCCGTGATCCCAAACCCATCTGGTATGTATACAGGGATTTGGAGACGCCGGATGAAGAGGCCGCCTGCGATTTTGCCAAAGACCTGATCGGCATTGAGGACTGGGATCAGGTTCGCTATACAGAGCCGATTCTCGAAACCAACCTGATTGAGTATTGAAATCAGGGCGCCTGCCCGGCTTCCTGTCTTGTTTTTTGTGAGTTTTTTTAAAAAATCTCCAAATTGGTTCAAAACGGTAACAAAACGGTAATGTTGGTCTGTAATAATTCTCCTATCGTTTTTAATCATTTTATGGTATTTCTGATGAAAGGAGAGATGACAATGAAAACAAAAATTACCGTAGGTTGCCTGCTGCTGGCCGGGATTCTTGCCGTCGCCCGG
>JAHDQI010000056.1 GCA_018433925.1 Phycisphaerae bacterium
GGAGTTTAGGTGGGAAGGAGATTTTGTCTGTCCGGATGGAACCGGGATAGAAGATCTGGAAGCACTTGCGAACAATTGGCTGACCGATGATCCTGTCTGTGACGCCGATTACGACGGGATTGTTGACCAGCATGATTTTAACGTTCTTTCCGGCCATTGGATTGCCCCTTTCCTGTCTGTTTCCAAGAATCAGGTTTCTTATTTCGCTTCTGAAGGTGGCCTTAATCCAAGTCCTCAAACTATTATAATTCGAAATAAAGGCCGCAGTCCTGTTCATTGGCTTATTGAATCTGATAATCCGCTTCCGGTTTGGCTGACGATTGATCCTATAAGCGGCGATCTTGGCATGCAAGAACAACTGCCGGTGACGCTTTCGGTAGATGGTACCGGACTGCCTGTGGGAACGCATGGGTATACGTTTTCTGTGGTTGATCCCAATGCGCTGAACAGTCCGCAGGCGGTGACGGTGACTCTGCATATCCGGGGGCTTACCGCTTACTGGGCGCTGGATGAGGAAGAAGGGCTTACAGCGCATGACAGCAGCGGGGCCGGGTATGACGGGACGCTGGTATACTTTGCTGATCCGGAGAACGCCTGGACGGCCGGGAAGATCGGGAACGGCCTGACTTTTGACGGGATCGATGACCATGTGGAAGTGTCGGGGTATTGCGGGATTGACGGAGATCGGCCGCGGACGGTTTGCGCGTGGATTCGAACCAGTCAGGCCGGGATGATTCTGACGTACGGAGATGTGGGGACAGGGAGCCGGTGGATTTTCTTTGTTAATGAGTCCGGCAATCTGCAAATCGGGGTCAGTGGGGCCAACCTGATCAGCAGCGAGGTTGTTGCTGACGGGCAATGGCATCACGTGGCGGCCGTGCTGGAGGCCCCGGCCGAAGGGCCGGCGCGGGTGCAGGACCTGCGGCTGTATATTGACGGCCAGCCGGCGGCGGGGACGTATACGAATCCGGATGTGTTGATTGATACGGTAACGTCGCCTGCTTTTCCGGTTCGCCTGGGAGTCCATAAAGCCACCGCGGCAGGGAGCATGAGTTCTTACTTTGGCGGGCAGATCGATGAGGTGCGGATGTATGATACAGCACTGAGCGCCGGGCCAATCGCGGCGCTGGCGGCGGAACGCTGAGAAGGAGATCTTTGAACCACAGAGCACCGAGCCCACGGAGATTCACCTTGGCCGGGGCAGAGCCCTGTGAGGATTCGAGGGACCGGCCTGCTCGAAGTAAACTTCTGTGCGGCCAGTCCCTTCCATCCTTGCAAGCGAAAAACGCTTGCCGGCAGAATGCTGAAAAAAAGTAACCCTACATTAACGGATTAATTTGAGATTTGAGATGTAACACATGAAGGGATGAGGGGGGCGGGGGTGAGAAAATTGGCGTCTTGTGATTTCTTCGGCATGGTCTTGCGGGGTGGGGTTTTTGGGGCTACAATGCGGGGGTGTCAGAACGGAATCGTACTTAAAATGGATGGGTCCAGCTATGAGTTTGGAGAAGTCGTATCGACCGCTGCATGAGACGGAAATCGAGGTCCTGACGGGACAGGGCTGCCGTGTCTTTGACTGGAAGCAGATCGAGGTGGCGGAGGGATTTGATCCTTCTTATATACAGAATGTACATTTTTCAGGCAAGGTTCGGATTGGTTTGTTTGACCGGCCTGCCGTTCAGGACAAGGGGATTGTCCGCCCTGTGGGCCTTTACGGGCTTCGTGTGCAGGATGTCACGATTGGCGATAACGTTCGGATCAGCGGGATTCGGGATATTTTGGCCAATTATGTGATTGGCGACGATGTCTGGATTGAGGACGTAGCTTGCCTTGAATGCGACGGGCAGAGCTGTTTCGGCAATGGTACGGAGGCGTCGGTTGTCAACGAGAACGGGCGTCGTTCGATCCCGCTTTTTGAGCGTCTCAGCGCTCAGCTTGCGTATCTTCTGGCGATGTATCGGCATCGGCCGAAGCTGATCGAGCGGCTCAGGCACCTTGTGGCCGATGCGGTAGAGGGGCTGCAAAAGCCAACCGGCCGCGTGGAGGCGGGGGCACGGATTCTTCATTGCGGTGTGATTCGGAATGTGAACATCGGGCCGGCGGCGGTGCTGGACGGTGCGGCGCATCTGGAGAACGGGACGATTCGGAGCTGCGCGGAGGATCCGGCGTTTGTGGGGCCGGGGGTGATTGCCAATGATTTTGTCTTTTGCGAGGGCAGCCGTGTTCGCAATCATGTGATTGTGCGCCGCTGTTTTGTGGGACAAAGCACGGAGCTTTCGCGTTCCTTTACGGCGCAGGATTCGGTGTTTTTTGCGAACAGTTCGATGGGACAGGGGCAGGCGTATTCGATGTTAGCCGGCCCGTTTTCGGTCAGTCAGCACAAGTCCACGCTGCTGATCGCGGGGCTGTGCAGCTTTTTTAATGCCGGCAGCGGGAGCAACCAGTCAAACCACATGTATCGCCTGGGTCCCAATCAACAGGGGGTCCTGGAGCGCGGGGTGAAGACGGGGTCGGGTTCGTACCTGGCGTGGCCGGCGCGGATCGGCGCGTTTTCGGTGGTGATCGGTCGTCATATCGGCAACCCGGACACGTCGGATTTTCCGTTTTCGTACCTGGTGGAGCGGATGGGGCGCAGCGTGCTGTATCCGGGGCTGAACCTGGTGAATATCGGGCTGATTCGGGACCGGATCAAGTGGCAGCAGCGGGATCAGCGGAAGGCGCCGGTGAAGCTGGACGCGGTGAATCCGGATGTGATGACGCCGTACCTGGTGCGGAAGCTGAAGCGGGGGATTCAGATGCTGGAGCATTTGACGCGGAAGATTTCTTCGCATCCGGAGTCGATTCTGCACCAGGGGCTTCGGGTTTATATGGCCGAGCGCGGGCTGGAGATTTATCGGTGGTCCGTTCGTCAGTATTTTGGGCGTGTTTTGATTCGCCGGCTGAGCGAGCGGAAGTTTATTTCGCTAATTGATCTGCGGAATAAGCTGGAGACGTCGGTGGAACTTGGCGAGGGGGACTGGGTGGATTGCGCGGGTTTGATTGCCCCGGCTTCGGTGATTGAGACGCTGCTGCTGGATATCGAGGAGGAGCGGATTGATACGGTGGATGCCGTTCAGGTTCGCTTTCATGCGCTGCTGGAGCATTACGGGGAATACGAGTGGGCGTGGGTGAAGGAGAACCTGGAGCAGGAGCTCGGCAAGCCGGTGCGGGAGTGGGATGTGAAGGATATTGTTTCGATCCTGGAAGGTGCCCAGGCCGCTTCGCAGCAGATTGTTCATTCGCAGATTGAGGACGCCAAGCGTGAATTTGAGCGGCCGATGCGGACGGGGTACGGGATCGATCAGCCGCAGACGCATGCGGATGATGATTTCGCGGCGGTGTGCGGTTCCCTTGAGGAGGATGAGGTGATTCGGCGGTTTCAGTCGCAGCTTGACCAGGAGGGCAAGACGATCAAGGGCCTGAAGGAAAAGCTGGCGGCGCTGCACTGATTGGTTTTGGGAGCGTTTTCGCGTTTGAGTTTTTTTAGGGCAGGTCGTCCTCGTGTTTGTGCTTCATGATCTTGTGGGCAACGGAATGGGGCTGGGCGGCCGTGGGTTTTGTTTGTTTATGGGCGACGGCCATGATTTCGACGGCGGCCCCGGCGGGCAGGGCGCCGACCTGAACGGCCGCACGGGCCGGATAGGGTTCTTCAAAAAAGGTTTTGTAGACTTCGTTGATCGGGGCAAAATCGCCGATATCGGTCAGGAATATCTGGACCTGGGCCACCTCCTTCATTGTGAATCCGGCTTCGGCGAGGATGGCCTGGATATTGTTCAGGGCCTGTCGGGCCTGGGCGGCGGTATCGCCTTTCACGAGTTCGGAGGAAGCCGGATCGATTCCGACTTGTCCGGAGATGTAGAGGGTATCGCCGATGCGCAGGGCCTGGGAATAGGGGCCGATTGCCTTTGGGGCTTTGTCCGTATGAATCGATTTTCGTGTCGTCATCGCTGGTCCTTTCTGTATGGGCTTTTGTATCATGATGCCGCCGGGAGGGGGCGCGGTCAAGATAAATTTGTTGAGACGGCCGGCTTGTGTTAGGCGGGTCGGCGGGGTAAGATGGGCCAAAAGGCCATTTGATGAGAAAGGGAATTTGGCATGCAGGTTTTGATTGACCGACAGCCGATTGAGCAGGCGCCGAAAGGGACTGTGCTGACGATTGGGAATTTTGACGGGGTTCACCGGGGCCATCAGGATATTCTTCGGGCGGCCCGGCAGGCCGCCACAGCGCACAAGACGGCGCTGACGGTGATGACGTTTGATCCGCATCCGGGCGCGATTCTGCATCCGGAACGGGCGCCGGGCGTTCTGACTCCTTTGCCGCTGAAGACCTGCCTGCTGGATGCTCACGGGGTGGATACTTTGATCGTGATTGGGGACAGCTTATCGCTTCTGAATCTTTCGCCGAAGGATTTTGTGGATCAGTTTCTGATGGCTCACCTGGCTCCGAAGGCGGTTGTGGAGGGACCGAATTTCAGTTTTGGTTACGGCCGCAGCGGGTCCGTGCAGACTCTCCGGGCACTTGGGGCCCAGCGTGGTTTTGATGTGATAGAGGTTCCGTTTACCCAGTTTCAGTTTGCCAATGATTCACGGTCGGCAGTCTGTTCGAGTTCTCTGATTCGTGAGCTTTTGGAGAAGGGGCAGGTCGGCCCGGCGGCGCGGCTGTTGACCCGTCCCTATCGGCTGATCGGACGGACGGTTCCCGGCCGTGGGATTGGGCAGACGCTTGGTTTTCCCACCGCCAACCTGGACCCGGCCGGGCAGGTTATTCCTGCCGAGGGGGTGTATGCGGGGTATGTGCTCGCGGCCGAACCCTTTGAGGGGGTTTGCCGGGGACAGGCCCGGCGTCCGGCGGCGTTCAGTATCGGGCGTGCCAAGACGTTTGTGACCGACCATCCGCTTCTGCTGGAGGCCCATCTTTTGGAATCTGATGTGGAGGATTTGAGCGGGAAATATCTGGCGATGGATTTTGTGGAGTGGATTCGCGGGCAGCAGCGGTTCGAGTCGCGCGAGTCGCTGAAAACGCAGATCGGCATCGACTGCGAAAAAGCGCGAGCGATTTTGTCGGCCGGTTCCTTATAGCCGTGCGGAAATCAGCAGGTTGTCATCGAGGGTCTGCGTGCGGATGTGGTGCAGGGGAATCCGCGAAAACGAGGACAGGGCCTCCGTGATATCGGCGATGCCGGATTGACCCAGCAGGAGGGGGGCGATGTAAATGCGGACTTCATCGGCCAGCCGGGATTCGAGGAATCGGCTTTGGAGAGTCGGGCCGGCTTCCACGAGGACCTGCTGGAGGCCGCGCTGGCCGATTTGAATGAGGACCTCTTCAAGGTCGCATCGCTGGTCGGTTTCGGCGACTTCGAGGACTTCAATTCCGGCCTGTTTGAGTTTGAAGATTTTGTCGGGATCGGTCTGGAAGGAATGCGGCGTTGTCACGATCCAGGTGGGGGCGTCCGGTGTGGTCAGGATGCGGCAGTCCCAGGGGATGCGCAGTCGGCTGTCGAGGACAATTCGTACGGGGGGTCTTTCCACGGCGACTCCATCGAGGCGCACGGTCAGTTGGGGGTTGTCCTGCAGGACAGTATCGATGCCGGTGAGGACGGCCTGGACTTTTTTTCGCTGGCGGTGTACGTCGAGGCGGCAGTTGGGGCTGGAGATCCAGTTCCCCTCGCGGGGCGGTGTGCGCCAGGCCATTTTTCCGTCGATGCTCTGGGCCCATTTGAGAATGACCCAGGGTCGGCCGGTATGGGTGAACTTGAAGAAGGGGGCGTTAAGGAGATGGGCTTCCTTGCGGCGGAGTCCTGTTTCGGTTTCGATGCCGGCCTGACGGAGTTGCGCCAGTCCCCGTCCGGAGATTTCTTTGGAGGGATCCTCGATGGCGGCGATGACTTTGGAGACCTTGGCCTCGATCAGGGCTTCTGTGCAGGGGCCGGTTTTGCCGACAGTGCAGCAGGGTTCGAGGGTGACATAAACCGTGGCCCCGGCCGGGTCGATGCCTTTTTGGCGGCATTGGTGCAGGGCGTTGATCTCGGCATGCGGGCCGCCGAAGCGCTGGTGGTATCCTTCGGCGATGATTTGGTTGTCTTTGACAATGACGCAGCCGACGGCGGGATTGGGTTCGACTTCGCCCAGTCCCTGTCGGGCCAGGTCAATCGCCCGCTGCATGACTTCTGCGGGATCCATAGGGCTCTCCGGGATTGAAACAGTTTTTCTATTTCAGGCCCAGGGTTTCATCCAAACCGAACAGCAGATTGAGGTTCTGCACGGCCTGCCCGGAAGCGCCTTTGACGAGATTATCTATCGCGGAAAAGACGATAATTTTGTCTTTGGCGATTGTCGGGTAGAGGTGGCAGTAGTTGCTTTTGGCAATGTGTTTGAGCGCCGGAGGTTTGGATAAGACCTGGACAAACGGTTCGGTCATGTAAAAGTCATGGTACAATTGCTGGAGCTGGTGAGGCGTCGTGGATTCGGCGGGATCGCAATAGACCGAGGAAAGAATGCCCCGGTCAAAGGGTCCGACATGGGGCTGGAACAGCAGGTCCACCTGCCGTCCGGCGATGTCGGATGCGACCTGTTCCATTTCGGGCATGTGCCGGTGTGTGCCGACGCCGTAGGGCAGGAGATTTTCGTTCATGTTCGGGTAGTGAAAAAGCGGACTTGGATTTTTTCCGCCGCCGGAGACGCCGGTGACGGCATTGACCACGATGCCGGAGGTTTTGATGAGGCCGCTTTTGAGCAGGGGGGCCAGGGCCAGTACGGCTCCGGTCGGGAAGCATCCGGGGTTGGCCACCAGTCGGGCGGAGAGGATTTGATCGCGAAAGAGCTCGGGCAGTCCGTAAACGGCATGGGCCAGATTTTTTGGATCGGTGTGGGGTACGTAATATTTTTCGTAAATCTCCGCGTTGCGCAGACGGTAGTCGGCGCTGAAGTCGATGACTTTCAGTCCGGCGTCCAGCAGTTTGGGGACGAAACTCATGGAGACCTTGTGGGGCAGGCAGCACAGGACCGCGTCGGCCTGCCGGCTGAGCTTGTCCAGATCGAGCGGTTCAATGGGCATTTCGAGCCGGCCCCGAAGCCGGCCGAAGATCTCGGCGACCTGCCCGCATTCTTCCGGAAGGGCGGTCAGGCAGGTTGGTTCGGCCTGAGGATGACGCAGGAGGATTTCGATGGCTTCGACTCCGGTGTATCCGCTTGCGCCGATGATGGCTACCCGAATCATTGTTTCACTCCTTTCCTGTTTGTTATTTGGGTCGGGTATAAAAAAAGCCGCCTGATCCGGCGGCTTATTGTAATCGTTTTGATCCGGAAAGGCAAATTACCGTTTGGAGAACTGGAAGCTTCTGCGTGCGCCGGGCTTTCCGGGTTTCTTCCGTTCGACCATTCGGCTGTCTCGAGTCAGGTATCCGGTATCTCGCAGGATGTTGAGCATTCCGGGGTCGTAATTTTTCAGGGCTCGTGCAATCCCGAGCTTGACGGCATCGGCCTGGCCGGTGGTTCCGCCGCCCTTGACATTGACAAATACATCAAAGCTTTCAAGCGCGTTGACGGCTTTCAGCGGGGCCCTCACGGCCGTGCGGTCTTTGTCCTGACTGAAGTAGTCATTGACCTTTCGTTTGTTAATCAGCAACTGGCCGCTTCCGGGTTTGATTCGAACGCGTGCGACGGAGCTTTTACGTCGTCCCGTGCCCCAGACGAATCCGCCCGCGTCGGGCTTTGCGGCCTGTCCTGCTGCGGAAGGTTCCGCGTGCGGAGCGACCGGTTTGGGGGCTACGATGTTCGGATCGATCAACGGAGTTTCGTGTTCTGTCATATTGTGCCTGAGTTAAATTAGAGTTCCATTTTTTCGGGTTTCTGCGCGGCGTGCTCATGGGCGGGGCCGCGATAGACCTTCAGTTTCTTGAACATATCTTCCCCGAGGGTATTTTTGGGAAGCATGCGCCGCACGGCCAGTTCGATGACCCGTTCGGGGCGATGCTGCATCATGCGCTGGTAGGGGATGATTTTTTGTCCGCCGGGATACCCGCTGTAGGACTGGTATTGCTTGGTCTGGGCTTTGTTTCCGGTCAGACGGATCTTGTCGGCATTGACCACGATGACATAATCGCCCGTGTCCACATGGGGCGTGTAGATGGGCTTGGTTTTGCCCATGAGGGTCATGGCGACTTTGACGGCCAGACGGCCCAAAATCGCGTTTTCGGCATCCACTACCCACCACTTCTGGTCAACCTGGCCTTTTTTGGCTAAAAAACTCTTCATAGATATACGACTCCTGTGATTTCTCGGAAAGCGGGTTATTATAAACGCCCTGCGGGTTCTGTCAACCGCATTTTTATCAAAAATAGAAGAAAAGAGCGAGATGGGGACAAATAGGAGTCTTTATAGGGGCTTTGCGCAATTAAATTGCCTATCCTTCGACTTTCTTTTATAATTGAGAGCGAGAACCGGACATTCTTTGTGGGGTTTATTATGCATGGATTTATGATCGCAGTTTCTATGGTTCTGTCGATCTCGTTTGTAGACTTGGAAGATCGAGAACTGACTTATACCGGCACGGCGGATGTTTCGGCGGTGGTGTTTTTGGACCCGGCGCATTTTGTCGCGGCCGATGATGAATCGAATACCCTTCGGGTGTATCGCATATCTGATGCAGATAAGCCATTTTATATGCTGGAGTTAAGTGGTTTTTTAGGGGCTGACGCCGATTCTCCGGAGGGCGATATTGAGGCGGCGGCACGGGTGGGGGATACGATTTACTGGATTACCTCGCATGGCCGAAATAAGGACGGCAAGCTGCGGCCCAGCCGATATCGGTTTTTTGCCACTGAAATCCGATACGCGGGGGGACCGGAGAACAAGGTTTTTTCTTCTCTGGCTGTGAAGGGCCTGCCGTGCAGTACGCTGATTGATCAGTTTTTGAAGCATCCGGCGGCGGCAGGGCTGAATCTTGAATCGGCCGTGCAGAAGGATCGGGATTTGTCAAAAAAGCAGCGAAAAAAACTGGCCCCGAAGGAAGAAGGACTCAATATCGAGGCCATGACTTATCTGCCGGAGAGCGGGACGCTGCTGATCGGGCTGAGAAATCCCCTTTTCAGGGCAGACAAAAAGGGAGGCGGACAGGCCATTTTATTTGAATTGCTTAATCCGAAAGAGGTGGTCGAGGGGAAGGCGGCGCAGTTTGGGCGTGTACTTTTGTGGAATCTGGGCGAACGCGGACTGCGGGGGATGGAGTATGATGCGTTCCGTAAGGTTCATTATGTGATTGGCGGGGCCGTGGATTCCGAGACGAGCTCGATGCTGTTTGTCTGGGATGGGGATTCGGATCATCAGCCCAGGCAGGTCTTTGAGTGGCCAGAATCCAAGGGAGCGTTTACGCCGGAAGGGATTGCGATGCATCCGGATGGGCAGGCGATATGGATTTTCAGCGATGACGGATCGCTTGCGGTTCCGGTCGCATCCCCGCGCGAGTGTGTGGACGGCGAGTTGCTCAAATCGGGGGATTGTCCGAATAAGTTTTTGACAGACGATCTGCGAAAGACCTTTCGTGCCCGGATCTTCCGGGCTGAACGGCCCGGCTATGTCGAGAGCGGAAACTTATTTATAGGCCTGCCAGTTCGAGGATTTCCTGATCCGTCAGGACCCGGTCATAGAGCCGCACCTCATCAATCTGCCCATTGAAGAAAAGCTGTAGCACATCTCCGGAATGCTGCATTACCCCCACTCGTACCGGGAAATTCGATGCCGTATCGATCCCCTGGGACGGATTGGTATAGGTCCCCGGCGCCGGCTGGCCGTCAATATAGAGTTTTAAATTTCCCACGGTTGCCTGGTCCCCCTCCGGGGCATCCAGAACCGCCGCTACGTGATGCCACGTGCCGTCGGCAACCA
>JAHDQI010000412.1 GCA_018433925.1 Phycisphaerae bacterium
AGCCGCAATGAAAAGGCCTTGGCCTGGCAGCTTGTGAAAAAGGAAGTGCACTATTTTCTGCCCATGAACTGGAAGGTCAGCCGAAAAAAGGGCCGGACATTGCGATCGCTGATGCAGATTTTTCCGGGTTACCTGTTTTTCTGCGGGCAGGAAAGCGAGCGGCTGGAAGTCCTCAAAACAAATCGGACGGCCGGGCTGCTGATCGTCAGAAATCAGCAGCGTCTGGTCAGCGAGCTGCTGCCCATTGAAACCGTCCTGCGCAGCGGCCAGCCCATGGTCCCTCATGATTATCTCAGGGTCGGTCAGCGCTGCCGCGTCATTGCCGGACCCCTGATGGGAACCGAAGGACTCATCATCCAGACCCCTCGAAAGACAAAACTCGTCCTTCAGGTCGAAATGTTAGGCCAGGCCGCCGGCGTGGAAATCGAAATGGACATGGTCGAGAAAATCGAGTAGCATACAGCGTCCATCTGTTTAATAAGGAGCCGTTTATGGAAAACATTATCTGGATTATCGGGGCGCTGGTCGCGATATGGGGGATCGCCGTACTGTTTCAACCGAACTGGATGAAAAACCTGATCGGCTGGTTTTCCAAAGGCCGCATGGCATACCTGGCCGCGGCCGTCAAAACTTTGGTCGGAATTCTATTCCTGATCTTCGCCCGCGAATGCCGTATTCCCTGGATTCTTCTCACCATCGGGCTGCTTACGGCAGGCGGAAGCATTCTGTTTTGCGGCCTTCCCTTCGCCAAAATTCAGGCCTATTTGAAGTGGTGGCAAAACCGCCCGTTGTGGCTCTATCGCGTATGGGGTCTGATGGCGGCCGTTTTCGGCGGCTTGATCCTGTATGCCGGGACGCCCGCGGTCTGAGAAACCGTCAGTTGTTTCTTTTTTCACTCTTTTTTAGCTTGATCCATCGCTTCCGCCATGCTATAATTCGAAAGACTTGAGGAACCTTTCAGATTCTTGCCTGGCGGAGGGTATTTCGGATTCATGAAGTGCAAACAGTTTATCATGCGTCTGGTCTTTTTGTGTACCCTTTTCGGGGTACCCCGCCAGGGCTATCCGCTGGCCCAGTCCGCCGGCCCCGAAGGATGCAACGTCCGGGCCGTACATGATTTGGAACTTACCGGCCGGGATGTCTCCATCGGGATTATTTCGGTGAGGCACTGCCGTTATACACACGAAGCATTTTATGACAAAGACGCCGACGGCAATCCAACCGGCGATTCCCATGCACACTGGCATGACCCCACCGAGGATCCGGTCAGCCCCTATGAGCCGTTCTGGCACGACACCACAATGGCCGGTATCGCCGCCGGCCGGGGCGGAAAAAAGTATCCTGATTATCTTGGCATGGCCCCCGATGCGGACATTTACAGCGTCAAGATTTCCCGACAAAAGTCCGCCTCCGATCCCAATCGGGAGTACAGTTTTTACTGGTTTCAGAAGGCCCTCGACTATCTTCTCGATCAGGATTGTCGAATCGTCGTCACGGGAATGCAGTTCCCGGTCAGCTATGATAACTCGTATCCGTTTACCCTGCTGTATGATTATTACGCCTATACCCACGACATGATTTTTGCCAACGCCGCGGGCAACGATGAGGATTCCATCACGATTTTCGGCACCGCCTTCAACGGCCTGACCACGGCGGGCCTGGTGACCACCGATCCGGATGTCTATCGGCAAGTCGGCTCTCGTTCCAATCCCGGTTTTACGGAGGACGACCGAAGGAAGCCCGATATCTGTGCCCCGGCCAAAGACCTGTGGGTTCCTACCGCCAGCGGCAATACTGCCTGGAAAAACGAAGGATACAACGGCGAAACAAGCTGGTCGGGTCCTCACGCCGCCGGCGTCGCGGCGCTGCTGGTCAGTTTTGCCGATAACTCACCCGAACCGGACGATGGCCGCGGCCCGGTCATTCGAGCCGTCATGGTGAACTCGGCCTTTCCCAATATTCGGGACAGGGACGGCAATCTGACCACCGGGCAGGTCTGGGACCCCTGCCGCGGCTATGGACGCGTGGATGCCCTACGCACCCTGAATCTTCTGAGCGGACCGAAAATGGATCTCGATATCCCCGCAGACCCCAATGTCGGCTGGGCACATAACCAGCTTCGCGCAAAACGTACGCATACCTATCAAATCCGCGATATACCGATTCATTCCCGCCTGGTCGTGACTCTCACCTGGAACCGCAGGGTTCTATGGATAGACAATGTGTACAACAAAAAAATTGATCCCGGAGAACTCACTGCCACTCTCGCCGATCTGGACTTGCAAGTGTATGATCCGGACGAGCAACCTTTGTTTTCTTCGCTGTCGGCGATTGATAACCTCGAAAAAATCGATCTGCGGCTGACGGCCGGCGGAAACTACCGGATCGCCGTCATAAATAAATCCGCCAATCAATCGGCTGATTATGCCCTTGCGTTTGAGGTGATTGAGCCGATCCCGGGTGATTTCAACGGCGACGCCGTCGTTGATTCAAAGGATTTTGCGCGCCTGTCTTCCCGGCTGTTTGAAATTCTGTGCCCCGAATCCGAACCATGGCTCAGTCGGCTGGATCTGAACGGGGACGGGATCATCAATTTTTATGACTTTGAAGAGTTTGCCAATTGCTGGCTCAACAAAGATGACCGATACTGTCTCCTGCCGTAACAGCGGCTCCGGCAGCCCCCCTCTTCCGCCGATCCGGTCTATCGCTGACCGGATTTGGATTCCGTCATACCATTAATTTTCCCGGTGATCCAGCCGGTCCGAATGTTCTCCCGCGGATAGAGCGAGGGAATATACGGCTTGATGTCGAGAACCGGGCTGCCGTCGGCCATGTCCACGCCGCGGATAGTCAGCACGTTACCCTCGACTTTCTCCAGCCGCACGACCGACAAACCGAGATGAGCGGGCCGATAAGGAGAACACGTCGAGAACACGCCGTGCGGGCGGCTGTCCCACGGGGGATGAGCCGTCAGCTCAACCGAATTCATCAGGTGCATATAAAAAAGGACCACAATATGGCTGAAACCATCCAGATCCGCCAGCCCTGATTCATATTCCGAAAGGATCTCCAGCGTCGCCGTCACATCGCCTGCCCCGGCCGCCTGCCGGGGAATCCCTCCCCGCTCCTTAAAAGGCGTATGCAGAATGCCGATCGGACGGATCGTGACCGCTTCCATCTTCAGCCCTCTTGACCGCCGGCAGAAGCTGCAGCCGGCCGAACCGAAAGAATCTCCACCGCCTCCTTGGGCACATCGTCATAACCGCTTTTCGTTCCGGTCTTGACCGATGCGATTTTATCGATTACATCCATCCCCTCAACAACCCTGCCGAAAACAGCATACCCGATCTTGTCGGGCGAGGGACCTTTGAAATTCAAAAAATCGTTATCCTTATGGTTGATAAAAAACTGGCTGGTGGCGCTGTCCGGATCCGACGTGCGGGCCATCGCGATGGTGCCGCGGTCATTCTTCAGGCCATTGGATGCTTCATTAACAATGGGCTCGCCGGTCGGTTTCGGCCGCAGGTCGGCCGTCATCCCGCCGCCCTGGATCATAAATCCCTTGATCACCCGGTGAAAGATCGTGCCGTCATAATGGCCGCCGGCCGCGTATTTGAGAAAATTGCCGACGGTAATCGGGGCCGCCTCCTCATCCAGTTCGAGGGCAATTCGGCCGAGTGTCGTTTCCATACATACCGTTTTCATAGAACTCTTTCTTCTTAAAATAGTTGGAGTCTATCGAACACGTTCAATCCGTTCGATCACAACAGTCTGCTGCGGCATATGCGTCAGGGACGGACTGACACGATGGACTGGCGTTCGGGCAATTCGATCCACCACATCCATGCCCTCGATAACCATTCCGAATACGGCATAGCCGGGCTTGTAAGGGCCGTCAAAATCCAGCGACCGATTATCAATATGATTGATAAAAAACTGGCAGGTGGCGCTGTCCGGGGCGCTGGTGCGGGCCATCGCAATCGTCCCTCGCAGGTTCCGCAGTTCAGGACCACATTCATTGACAATCGGCGGACGGGCGGGTTTTTGAAGAAGATCTTTCGTAAAACCCCCGCCCTGGATCATAAAACCGTTCATCACACGATGAAAAATCGTGTCATCGTAAAAGCCGTCCTTGACATACCGGAGAAAATTCTCCACTGTTTTCGGGGCTTTGTCCGGGAATAATTCCACATGGATAACACCCCTATTCGTGGTGATTTTGACGACCGGATCATTTCTCACCGGTACAGCCGGCAGTTCGAATAGCGATGGATCGACGGCTTCTTCGTCCTCGGCCTGCTTTTCCATAACCTGCCCCCCGGCCGTTTCCACTTTTACAGAAACCAGCTTGATTCCGTCCTCACGCTTTTCGGGCTGCTCTTCACAGCCGGCTAATCCAAGCACAAAAAATGTAAACCCTGTCAAAACAAAAAGATGCATTAGTTTCTTCATGGTCTATCCTCTGCTTTTATGGGTTACTGTCTTCCATTGCACTGCACTCTTCAATAGGGATATTATGATGGAACAGGAAGATATGCAACGATTCTTATGTCAAAAATATGGATTATAGTAATATTATAGGTATATATTATTGTATTAAATAGAGCTTATAATAAACATTATATATTTATATATGCTCCTATTTTATTTATTTATGTTCTTTTTGTTGCATATAATTTTTATTTTTGTATAATCTATCAAAATGACCTTTTCACAAAGGTGTGCTACAATGAAACAGATGGAAGAAGCCCATTTTATCGACCAGGCGGCAATCGAACAAACGCTTAAAACCGCCTCCCAAAAGGACAGTTCCGCCGTGCGCGAGGCCCTTGCCAAGGCCCGGCTTCTCGGCGGCCTTGATCCCGAAGAAATCGCCGTCCTGATGTCGATCAGCGATCCGGAATTACTTGCCGAACTCTTTGATACCGCACGGCAGGTCAAGGAAACCATCTACGGCAGGCGCCTGGTACTGTTTGCGCCGCTGTATATTTCCAACCTGTGCCGTAATGAATGTCTCTATTGTGCCTTTCGGGCCGGCAATCCCCAGGTCAAGCGACGGGCGCTGCGGCAGGAGGAAATCGGCCGCGAAGTGGAAATCCTCATCAATCAGGGTCACAAACGCATCCTTCTCGTCGCAGGCGAGGCCTACCCGCAGGAGGGCTTTTCCTACATCCTGAAGGCCATCGATACCATTTACGCAACCAGGGCCGGCCGCGGCGAAATTCGCCGGGTCAATGTCAATATCGCCCCCCTGACTACCGATGAGTTTCGACAACTGAAAGCCGCCCAGATCGGCACCTATCAATTGTTTCAGGAAACCTATCATCGGCAGACCTACAATCGGGTGCACATCCGCGGCCGAAAGACCGATTATACCTGGCGAATCACAGCCATGGACCGGGCCATGGAAGCAGGCATCGATGATGTCGGTATCGGCGTCCTGTTCGGCCTGTGCGACTGGCGGTTTGAGATTCTGGCCCTGATGCAGCACATTCGCCATCTCGAAGAAACCTTTGGTGTCGGCCCGCACACCATCAGCGTCCCGCGCCTGGAACCGGCCGCCGGCTCAGACATATCAACCCATCCGCCGCAACCGGTCAGCGATGTGGATTTCCGGAAAATCGTGGCCATCCTGCGCCTGGCCGTACCCTACACCGGGATCATCATGTCCACACGCGAAACGCCCAACATGCGGCGAGAAACCTTTGCCCTCGGCGTCTCGCAGATCTCCGCCGGCAGCCGGACCAATCCCGGCGGCTATGCCGAGGGTCGCGATGTGGAAGAGGAAGCGCAGTTTTCGCTCGGCGACCACCGCCCACTCGACGAGGTGATTTGTGATGTGACAACGCTCGGCTATATCCCCTCATTCTGCACCGGCTGCTATCGGCTCGGCCGAACCGGGCAGGACTTTATGGATCTGGCCAAACCCGGCCTCATAAAGGAACACTGCGACCCGAATGCCCTGTCCACCTTTCTGGAATACCTGATCGATTACGGCTCCGAAAAAACAAAAGAAACCGGACTGCTGATGATTGATCGAATGCTCAAAGAAATGGATCCCGAGCCGCGTAAACGAAGTG
>JAHDQI010000143.1 GCA_018433925.1 Phycisphaerae bacterium
AATACGACTGCCTGTACCCTCCCACTGAAAAAATCCCGACCCTTGTGGTGCCTCATTTTCCACTGCTTGGAAAACTGACCGCGCTGCGGTTTTTGGATTGGGTCCAGCAAAACCCCGGCGGCGTAATCGCCCTGCCCACCGGAAAAACCCCGGAGTACTTTATCACCTGGGTGAATCGATTCCTGAAAAACTGGAATCACCGGGAGATCCAGTCAGAACTTCAGGAAGCGGGCCTCGATACGGCCGCCAGGCCGGACATGAAAAGTCTGCATTTCGTGCAGATTGACGAATTTTATCCCATCATCTCCGCTCAAACGAACAGCTTTTCTTATTATGTCAAAAAATACTACCTCAAGGGATTCGGGCTGGACCCCAAAAAATCACTGCTGATCGATCCCTGCCGGATCGGGGTCCGTAACGAACGCCAACTGGAGTCGATCTGGCCCGACAAACAGGTCGATCTGTCACTTCGATACCGCCACCCTAAATCCAGACTGGAGGAGGATCAAAAAAACCTCCTCCGACGAATTGACCAGTGGTGTATGGAATACGAGGATCAAATCCGTCAATTGGGAGGCATTGGGTTCTTCCTTGGAGGCATCGGACCCGATGGCCATATCGGATTTAACATCCGCGGGTCAAACCACTTCTCCACCACGCGGCTGTGCCAGACCAATTACGAAACCCAGGCAGCGGCGGCAACCGATCTGGGCGGCATCGAGATCGCCCGAAAATGCCTTGTCATTACGATCGGCCTGAGTACCATTACCTGCAATCCTCAGTGTGTCGCAATTATAATGGCGGCCGGAGAAACCAAGGCCCCTGTCGTGGCCGACGCCATCCAGTCGCCCAGGGATGTCAATATTCCGGCCACCTCGCTGCAAGACCTGCCCCAGGCCCGTTTTTATATCACCGAGGGCGCAGCCAAATGTCTGCATGAGCGAAATTACCGCGTTTTGAAAAAACAGAAAACCATTCCCGACCCGCAGGCGGAACAAATCGTAATCACTCGTTCCCTTGAAAAGAAAAAACCGATCACACAACTAACCCGAGCCGATTACCGGGACGGACGGTTCAGCCGTCACCTGCTGCAAAAACGAAAACGGCCGGTCGCGCAGATCAGCCAGCGGGTCGCCGAAACCCTCGAATCCAAAATCGCCGCCGGAATGCGATCCCTCGAAAACACCTGTTTTCTGCATACGGAACCGCATCACGATGATATCATGCTCGGGTATTTTGCCCAGATCGTGCGGCATTTCCGAAAACCGGGCAACCGCCATCACTTCCTGACACTGACCAGCGGTTTTACCTCTGTAACCAATTCTTTCATGGCCCGCCAGATCGACAACCTGATGAATTTCATGCACACAGAGGCGTTCGACGGTCTCCGCAAAGAGGGCTACTTTGATCCCGCCGATCCAATGGCTCGCAACCGCGATGTCTGGCAATATCTTGACGGCGTAGCGGCCTCGAATCCGGATATGAAAAACGAAGGGTGCGCACGGCGTCTGCTGAGAAACCTGATGGTGATCTACGCAACAAAAAGACAGAGCGATATCGAAAAAAGAGTACAAATCCTGCTCGATTATTTTGTAAATCAATATCCCGGAAAAAAGGACCCCAAAGACATCCAGCAACTGAAGGGGATGTGCCGGGAATGGGAAGCCGAATGCCTGTGGGGCTACTACGGCTGGAAGTGTGAAAATGTCAACCACCTGCGGCTTGGCTTCTATACCGGCAGCATTTTTACCCCGCAGCCGACACGAAAACGGGATGTCATGCCGATCGTCCGTTATCTGGAACAGGTGCAGCCGGACGTGGTCTCTGTGGCGCTCGATCCGGAGGCCAGCGGCCCGGATACCCATTACAAGGTGCTTCAGGCCATGGCCGAGGCGCTGCAGATCTATCAGCAGAAAAGCAAACGAAAAAATCTCCGTATCTGGGGCTATCGTAATGTCTGGTTCCGGTTTGATCCCTCAGAGGCCAATGTGTTTGTACCCGTCAGTCTGAATATGTTTTCGGTCATGCATCAGTCGTTTGAAAATGCTTTTTTGAGTCAGAAAGAAGCGTCTTTTCCCAGTTATGAATATGATGGGCCGTTTTCCGAACTGGCACAGCAGATTCAGGTTCAGCAGTATCAGATGCTCAAAACATGCCTCGGAAGAGAATGGTTTTATCACCATCCAAGCCCCCTGATTCGGGCCACCCGGGGGTTTGTTTTTCTCAAGGAAATGCAGCCGGAAGAGTTTTACCGGTCTTGCCGAAAACTTCGTAAATCAATCGAGGATTACTGATCGGGGACAGAGGACGGTGCATAACAAACCCACGTTACTCGTAATCGCCGCAGGCATGGGCAGCCGCTACGGAGGGCTCAAGCAAATCGATCCCGTCGGCCCTCACGGCGAAATGATTATGGACTATTCCCTGTACGACGCGGTCCGGGCCGGTTTTCAGAAAATCGTTTTCGTAATCCGCCATGCCTTTGAAAAAGCGTTCCGGGAAAGGATCGGCCGAAAACTGGACGGACTGGCCGAAACCGCATACGCCTTCCAGGAATTGGATATGGGCCTGGACGGATTCGACTTGCCGAAAGACCGCCGCAAGCCCTGGGGAACCGGCCATGCGATCCTTGTGGCCGGACAGGTGATCGAGGAACCCTTTGCCGTCATCAACGCAGATGATTATTATGGACACCGCGCGTATTCAATGATCAAAGAGCCGTTCATACAAATGTCACAGGAGCCGGACAGAAACGAATACGTTATGGCGGGATATCTCCTGAAAAATACGCTGACGGCGCACGGAACGGTGGCGCGAGGTCTTTGCCGGCACAGCCCGGACTTGTATCTGACCGAAATAACGGAGCGAACCGGCATCCGAAAAGACGGCTCCGGCGCTGTATATACGGACGAGAAGGGCCTTGAGCACTCTCTGACCGGGGACGAAATTGTATCGATGAATCTATGGGGATTTGCCCCGGATATTTTCGACTCCCTGCAGCGGCAGTTCTCAGACTTTCTCAAACAGCACGGCCGCGACAACACAAGTGAATTTTATCTTCCCGCCGCAGTCGATACCCTGCTCAAAAGCGGGCTTAAAAAAGTCAAAGTGATCCAGACAAATGACCATTGGTTCGGCATGACCTATCGCAAAGACAAACAGACAGCCCAGGCATCCATCCGAAAGCTAATCCAACAGGGCCTGTATCCCGAAAATCTGTGGGGCAAGCAGTCTTAAAAAATACAAACAGGAGCGCTATTATGAAACAGGCATTCGTCATCACCTTTTTAGGAGTACTGGTTTCTATGACACAGGCAAAACCCCCTCTTTCCATCATTCCGGAACCGGATGTCATCCAGCCGGCGGACGGAACTTTTGAAATGACCTCGAAAACAGCCATTGAAACCCGGGAAGATCTCCGGGGTCTTGCCCTGTATCTCAGCGAGACCCTGTCGCCGGCGCTGGGTTTCAACATGCCAATCCTGACAGGGGACCCCAGTGATTCAAATCGGATTCAGCTCCGGCGCCGGACCGATCTGTCCCCTCTCGGAACAGAAGGATACAAGCTAACCGTCACGCCGGAAACCATTCGAATTGAAGCGCCGCAGGAAGCAGGCCTTTTTTACGGAATGCAGACGCTTCGCCAGTTGCTTCCGCCGGACATCTTCCGTTCGAAGGCGGTCCGGGAAAAGCCGTGGCAAATCCCCTGCGTAACGATAGAAGACAAGCCGCGATTCGCGTGGCGAGGAATGCATCTGGATGTCTGCCGTCATTTCATGCCGATTGAATTTGTCAAAAAATATATCGACCTGCTGGCGTTGCACAAAATGAATACCTTCCACTGGCACCTGACCGAGGATCAGGGCTGGCGGATTGAAATCAAAAAATACCCCAAGCTGACCAAAGTCGGCGCCTGGCGAAAGGAAACCGTCATCGGCCATTCCCGGGGCGACCGAAGCCAATGGAAATTTGACGGAATCCCGCACGGCGGTTATTACACACAAGACCAGATTCGCGAAGTGGTCGAATATGCCCGCCGGCGGTATGTGACCATCGTACCGGAAATCGAAATGCCGGGGCACAGCTTGGCCGCCCTGGCGGCCTATCCGGAATTCTCCTGCACCGGAGGCCCGTTTGAAGTCATGACGTGGTGGGGAGGCACACCGGATGTCTTTTGCCCCGGAAACGAGCAGGTCTTTGAATTCCTCCAGGACGTCCTGGACGAGGTCCTGAATCTGTTTCCCGGCACCTATATTCACATCGGGGGAGATGAATGTCGAAAGGATAGATGGCATCATTGCCCGAAATGTCAGGCCCGGATGAAAGCCGAAGGGCTCACCGATGAAAAGGAACTTCAAAGTTACTTTATTAAACGGATGGAAAAAGTTCTCAACGGCAAAGGAAGGCGACTGGTCGGCTGGGATGAGATCCTCGAGGGCGGCCTGGCTCCCAACGCCACAGTCATGTCCTGGCGGGGAGAAGCCGGCGGAATCGAGGCCGCTCAATCAGGACATGATGTGGTCATGGCCCCCAACAGCCACACCTATTTTGATTATTATCAGGCCAACCCCAAAAAGGAACCTCTGGCCATCGGAGGTTTTATCCCGCTGAAACGCGTATATTCCTATAACCCAATCCCCGATGTCCTGTCAGAAAAGCAAAGAAAGCATGTGCTCGGAGTCCAGGGGCAGATTTGGACCGAATACATCTCCGACGAAAAACAGGTTGAATACATGGCCTATCCAAGGGCCTGCGCTCTGGCGGAAACAGCATGGACCCCCCCGGCCAAAAACGACTTCACGGATTTTTATCATCGTCTGACTGTCCACCTCCAGCGGCTCAAGGCAATGGATGTCAATTTCAGACCCCTTGATCCCCTGCCGACAATCCTTGAACAATGAACAGCCGAGCCGATCATCCATCCCGTCGAGGAGAAAAATGAAGACCGATCTGGCCCGTATCGTCGGACAGTTTCGTATATACGGCGACTTTCTAAGTGCCGAATCCTATGGAACAGGACATATCAACGATACCTTTCTGGTCACCTGCAGCCAGGCAGGCCGGATCGTTCGCTATTGCCTGCAGCGGATCAATCATTCCGTCTTTCAAAATCCTCCCGACCTGATGAACAATGTCGTTCGCGTGACAGAACATATCCGAAAAAAGCGGAAACAGGCCGATGCCGAGGAGATCTCGCGAAGGGTTTTAACGGTTGTGTTGACGCATGACGGAGCCGGCGGATACCGGGACCCGGAAGGGTCATACTGGCGAGTTTTCCTTTTTATTGAAGGAGCTCGAACCTACGATGTCATTGAATCCCTGGATATGGCCCGTCAGGCCGCCAGGGCCTTCGGTGAATTTCAGGCAGATCTGGCCGATCTGCCGCAGCCGCCTCTTGCCGACACCATTCCCGACTTCCACAACGCTCAGAAACGATACAAAACATTCCTCGAGGTTCTCGAAAAAGACCCCTGCAACCGCGCCGCCTCGGCAAAACCGGAAATCGACTTTCTCAATACCCAGTCCGGCCTGTTTGAGGTACTTCCAAAGCAGGTACGGGAAGGACAAATTCCGATCCGGACAACACACAACGACACAAAAATTAACAACATTATGATCGACAATCAGACTCATCAGGCCATCTGCGTCATTGATCTGGATACAGTAATGCCCGGCTTGTCGCTGTACGATTTCGGAGACATTGTGCGAACCACCGCATCCAACAGCCCGGAAGACGAAACGGATTTGTCAAAAGTCAATGCGGACCCGGAGCGGTTCGAGGCCGTCTTAAACGGATACATGGAAGGAGCCGGCGGGTTTCTGAACCAGTCCGAGATCGATCACCTTGTGCATAGCGGAAAACTGATAACCATGGTCATCGGCACCCGTTTCCTGACCGATTACCTGGACGGAGACCGCTACTTCAAGACCCATCGGAACCGGCATAATCTGGATCGATGCAGAACCCAATTCAAGCTGGTCCGTTCCCTGGCACAGCAGGAGGAAGAACTCAATGAACAGGTCCGCCGATGCGGCCGGCAACAAATCAAAGGATAGACGAAAATGAGGCGCATTATAATCACAGGAGATCGCTATGGCCCTGACAGGGATTGACTGGTTTATCGTATTGGCTTTTTTCGCTGTCATTCTGCTGGTCGGCGTGCTGGTCTCCAGACGCGCCGGCAGCAGCTCGACGGAATACTTCCTCGGCGGCCGGAATATGCCCTGGTGGCTCCTGGGCGTATCCATGGTAGCCACCACATTCTCCACCGACACGCCCAACCTCGTAACCGATATCGTGCGCACCCACGGCGTATCGGGCAACTGGGTCTGGTGGGCTTTTTTGCTGACCGGGATGCTGACTGTCTTCGTATATGCCAAGCTCTGGCGCCGTTCCAGCGTAATGACCGATATCGAGTTTTATGAAATCCGATACAGCGGTAAACCCGCCGCCTTTTTAAGGGCGTTTCGGGCGATTTATCTCGGCGTGTTTTTCAATGTGCTGATCATGGGAACAGTCTCGCTGGCCGCCATCAAAATCGGCGGCGTCCTGCTGAATCTCTCCCCGCTGAAAACCATTACCGTGGCGATGATCGTCACCGTAATCTACTGCGGACTGGGGGGAATCCGCTCCGTGCTGATCACGGACTTCATTCTCTTCAGCTTTGCCATGTTCGGGGCCATCGCAGCGGCCGTCGTCGCCTGCCGACTGCCCGAGGTAGGAGGATTATCCGGCCTGTTTGCGCACGCCAATGTGGAAGACAAACTGAACCTGATTCCCCTGCAAAAAACACCCACAGGCCCGGCCTTTATGGAAACCTTTATCCCCGTCATGTTGATCCCGATCGCCGTGCAGTGGTGGAGCGTCTGGTATCCCGGCGCCGAACCGGGCGGCGGCGGCTATCTGGTCCAGCGGATGCTTTCCGCCAAAAATGAAAAAAATGCCATGGGCGCAACCCTCCTCTTTAACGCCTGCCATTATGCCCTGCGCCCGTGGCCGTGGATCCTGGTGGCCCTGGCCTCCCTGATCGTGTTTCCGGATCTCGAATCCATCCGCGCTCGGTTTCCCTATGTCAGCGAAAATATCATCCAAAATGATATCGCCTACCCCGCTATGCTGACATATCTGCCAACAGGCATCATGGGCATCGTAGTGGCTTCTCTGATCGCCGCTTATATGTCCACAATGGCCTCCCATCTGAACTGGGGCTCCTCCTATATCGTCAATGACTTTTACAGACGCTTTATCAATCCGGCGGCCTCCGAACAAAAACTGGTCTTCGTCGGACGACTCTCCACGGTGATCTTAATGGGCATGGCGGCCTTCGTTGCCCTGTGGGCCCAGAACGCCCTGCAGATGTTTGATTACCTCTTACTGGTAGGAGCCGGCACCGGGCTGATTTTCATTCTGCGATGGTTCTGGTGGCGGATCAACGCCTGGACCGAAATCACCGGCATGATCGTCTCGGGAACAGTCGGCTTCTACATGGTCTTTATCCATGAAAAACTGGGCCACAATCCCATCCCCGCGCACATTCGGCTGGTTGCGGGCGTGGCCATCACCACGGCCGGCTGGCTGGCCGTCACCCTGCTGACCCGCCCTGCGGCCGATGACAAACTCCGCCGCTTTTATCGACTGGTCCGTCCCAGCGGACCCGGCTGGAAGCCCGTCTTTAAAAAAGCCCTCGCTGACGGCGATCCCATCACCGAAACGGCAAACCGAGGCGATTTGCCCCGCGGCATTCTTTGTATGGTAGCCGGCTGCCTGGCGGTTTACAGCGCCCTCTTTGCAACGGGATTTTATCTGTACGGGCAAACGGGAAGCGGCATCTTTTTTACGGTCATTGCGGCCGTAGCAACATTCTTTCTGGTATCAATAGGGAGCAAATTGGAGATGAAATAAAGGCGATTCCAAAATGAACCTCTGCGAAATCCCCTTCAAGCAAAGATCCTCCGCTTTCGAGGCCGACTGGAAGAACCCATTCTGGCAATCTATAGAGCCCGTTTCCATAGACTTCGCCCATCCGGCATCCTCCGCGCATCTGCCCAAAACGCAGGTCAAGGCGGCCTACAATGAGCATTCGATCCATATCCTCTTCCGGGTTCAGGACCAATATATCCGGGCGCTGGCTACGGAAACTCATGGCCCCGTTTACAAGGACAGTTGTGTCGAATTCTTCTTCGCTCCAAATCCCCAAACGCCCGATTCCTACTTCAATCTCGAAATCAACTGCTGCGGCACTTTGCTGGCACAGCATCATACGGGACCGCGAAAAAACAGCCGCTATCTGGATATCCGCGACTGTCAAAAAATACAAGTCGCCGGCTCCCTGAATAGACCGATACACCGCGAAATCACCGAGCCGCTGACCTGGACACTGGAGATTGCCCTGCCCTTTGAAATCCTGACTCCCTATGCACCCTTCGAAAAGCCCGCGCCGGGTGTCATCTGGCGCGCAAATTTTTATAAATGCGCTGACGAAAGCTCCCACCCGCACTGGTTGATGTGGTCGCCGGTAATAACCGAAACACCCGACTTTCACCGGCCGGATTATTTCGGGCGGATAGAATTTCTTTAATTTGGATTCAAAATCCGAGACCCCTGATGGATTTCTAAAAAAACCAATCTGAAACATCTCCCCAACAACATCTCTAACCCATTATTTTGAAAATACTTAAAGAACTATGCCGCAGGTCTGTACCGTCTCGATTCGACTTTTTTTGATTTTTGCGTAGAAGAATCGCCTTTTCCGGAAGTATTTCTGATAGAGCCAATGTTTAATTTCTTGGCCGGTTAATGAGGCAAAGCAATTGTGGACTGCCGCGTCGGCAAAGGAGATAGAATATGAGACGCAAAGGATTTACGTTAATTGAACTGCTGGTTGTCATCGCAATCATCGCGCTGCTGCTGGCGGTCATTGTCCCGGCCCTGCGAAGAGCCAAAGAAGCCGCCGCCAACGTCATCTGCCGCAATAACCTAAGGCAGTACGGGCTGGCCGGCCAGATGTACACTGAGGACAATGACGCCATGTATCCCAATGCGTGGGGGTCTATCTTCAAATCGATCGATCCGCACCGGGAATGCCAGTGGCACGATCAGTCGAGAAACCCTCTCGTTCGACCCGAACTGGCCGGCAGCTTGTGGCCGTATCTCGGCCAACAGGACAAAAGCCATCTGTGCCCGATATTCGACCGATTTGCCCGCCAGAATCACGTCTGTTCAGCCGGTATTCCCGTCGAACCCATTTTCGGCTACAGCATGAACGCTTATCTGGGCGGGTTTGAACTGGCCGGTTCCGGACCCAATCAATACAAACACGTTCTGCAGGTTAAACAAAGCCACATCCGATCTCCTTCGTCGATTTTCTTTTTCGGCGAGGAAAATCCATGGATCGAAAGCGGCCGCTACGGAGCGACCCTCAACGACAATGCCCTCTGCGGCGGGCCGGTTCATCCCTCCGATGCAAGGGCATGGGATAAAGACTCCGCCCTGATGGTCCCTTCCGGATCGCTGACCTATTTGGACTGCCTCGCTTCCTTCCACAAAACCACACTCGAAAAGAAAGCGGAAGGCCAAAGCAACGTGGTATTTCTCGATGGCCATGTGGATATGGCAAACTGGCAGGACACCTACCGGCTTTCCCGCTGGACACGGCAAATGCCCCCCCTGCACTGACACCTTCCGGACCCTGAACACAAATTAGAAAGCCCGTTTTTTTACAGGAAAGGATGATTGAATGAGACCCACGGATATTCACCGCAGACACGCAGCAATTTTATTGCCTTCCCTGCTGCTGCCTCTCTTGCTGACCTCCTGCCAAACCGCTGGCCCGCATTCACAGGCCGCCCTGTCGTTTTCCGTCTATGACAACCAGGCAAACCAGTTGCTTGCCCGGATGACGCTCGAAGAAAAAATCGGCCAGATGATTCAGGCGGAAAATACCGGGCTGGAAGACCCTTCCGATGTGGAAACGTATTTCCTCGGCTCGATTCTCAGCAGCGGCGATGCCGATCCCGAAGCAGGCAACTCCCTAAAGGCCTGGACCGACATGGTTGACGCCCTGCAGCAGCGGACACAATTGACGCGATTGAAGATTCCGCTGCTGTATGGAGTCGATGCGGTACACGGCCACAGCAATGTTCTCGGGGCAACCGTCTTCCCGCACAATATCGGCATGGGCTGCACCCGCGACCCGGAACTTGTTGAGCAGGCAGCCCGCGTCACAGCCCGTGAGGTCCGGGCAACGGGAATCCAGTGGACCTTTGCCCCCTGTATCGCGGTTCCCCGCGATGAACGATGGGGCCGAACGTATGAGGGCTTTTCAGAAAACCCGAAATTAGCCGCCGAACTGGGTATCGCCGCCGTCCGCGGCTATCAGCAGGACAATCCGGCCAATCCCCTCTCCGTTCTGGCCTGCGCCAAGCATTATGTCGGTGACGGCGGAACCGTGTTCGGCTCCGCACAGGAAGGCAGAGGAATGGACCAGGGAGACACCCGGCTCGACGAAGAAACCCTCCGGGCGATTCACCTCTTGCCTTATCCCCCCGCAATCGAAGCCGGAGCGGCGACGATTATGCCCTCCTACAGCAGTTGGAACGGCCTGAAGTGTTCCGGGCACAAATACCTGCTGACAACCGTCTTGAAAGATGAGCTTGGATTTGAGGGGTTTTTAATATCCGACTACAACGCGATCAAGCAGGTCCATCCGAACTTTAAAGTCGCAATCGGAATCTGTGTAAACGCCGGAATGGATATGGCCATGGAGCCGACCCGATACCGCCTGTTCTTTCAATATCTCAAAGAACTGGTCGAGGAAGGAGTTGTGCCCGTCTCCCGTATCGATGATGCCGTCCGGCGCATTTTGCGAGTCAAATTCGCGATGGGACTGATGGACCCGGACCGTCCGCTCTTGGCTGACCGGCGCCTGCACAAAAATTTTGGCTCCGAGGCCCATCGCCGCGTCGCCCGAAAGGCCGTGCGAAAATCCTTGGTCCTGCTGAAAAATGAAGCCAACGCCCTGCCGCTATCCAAAAACGCCGCACGGATTCATGTCAGCGGAAAAAGCGCAGACAACATCGGCAATCAATGCGGCGGCTGGACCATTACCTGGCAGGGCCAAAGCGGCCCGGTAACTCCCGGAGGCACAACCGTACTGGAAGCCATCCGAAAGACTGTCTCGCCCAAAACCAAAATCACCTTCTCTGAAAACGGCACTGGAGCCGAAGGGGCGGACGCGGCGATTGTGGTGATCGGAGAAAGGCCCTATGCCGAGGGGCTGGGCGACCGCGCCGAATTAAACCTGGACAAAGAGGATCTTCAGGCAATAGACAACCTGAAAAAGGCCCGAATCCCCGTGGTGGTGATCCTCTTTTCCGGACGTCCCATAATCATAAATGAGGCCCTTGAGCAGGCCGATGCATTCGTGGCCGCCTGGCTGCCGGGAACCGAAGGACAGGGAATCACGGACGTGATCTTTGGAGATTATAAGCCGATAGGAAAACTCTCCTTTACATGGCCCAAGTCCCTCTCCCAGGTACCCCTCAATATCGGCGATCAGCCCTATGATCCCCTTTTTGAGTATGGATTCGGTCTTTCTTATTAAGAACACGGCCGAGAGGCCAATTCAGCTTGATTTTTGTAAAATCTTTATATATAATAGCTTACAAGACAATCAAGGGCCGGGTCCCGGCCGGAAAATTTAAATATATTTTTCCGTAGAAGGATTCGGATCACCGGAAGTATTCATATAGAACGTTTTTTAGGTACGGAGCCACATAATCGGAGGATTTGGATGGATTCCAACAGCAGACAAACAGAGGTGTTTTTGACACTGCTGATGACAAACCAGCGGCGAATCAACTCATTTATCCTCTCGCTGGTGCCGAATTTTAATGATGCCGATGATATCATGCAGGAAACCATCACCGTCATGTGGCGAAAGTTTGAACACTTTCAGATCGGAACGGATTTTGCCGGCTGGGGCCTCAAGGTCGCCTATTACTGTATCCTGAATTACCGAAAACAAAAAAGTAAAGACAAGCTCGTCTTCAGCGAAAATCTCTTTCAGCAGATGAAGGAGGTTGCCCAGGCCAAGCAGGACCAGACCGATGAACGAATCAAGCACCTGCGCCGCTGCATCGGCAAGCTCAAAACCGAAGATCAGCGGTTCTTAAAAGCCCGCTATGAACTCGACTGCAATGCCAGGAACCTGGCCCTCCAGATGAATCGATCAATCCAGTATATTTACAAGCATCTGGCCAGGATTCACCATACTTTAAACCGCTGTGTCAAACAGGCCGTCCGCGCCCGGGAGGCATTCGAATGAACGACCGGCAGGCCATGCGAATTACCGAACTGCTGCTCGGCTGCTGCAGCGGCTCAGCCGACCCCAAAGAAATGGCCGAGCTCGAATCACTGCTGGACCGCAACCCCGAGGCCCTCGAATACAGTGTTGAAATATTAATGGATCTCAACTATTTTCATTGCCTGACGCAGACACCGCTCTCGGAACCGCAACCGGCCGAAGAACTGACCGGTCCCTGCATGAGCGAGCTGGACCCGCAGCAGCAGATGGCTTTACTGGACGATTTCGCCGAATATGAAAAACACGCGGCCGCCTTGAAAATCACGCCGCCCCCTGAGCCCCCGGCCGAATCCCCCATCGAAAAAAGACCGACCAAACAGCCCGGCCCCGCAGCCAATAAATATTCCCTGGCCGCGGCCATCCTCAGCGCCGCCGCGATCCTGATGATCATCGTCTATGCCCATCTGGCCCCTCCTCCCCCCTCGGAAGTGGCAACCGTGACAGACTGCCTCGATGTCGAATGGGCGGCCGCAGGACCCATCGGAACAGGCAGCCGAATCGTCTCCAACTCCAGGCCCATCCGACTGGTCCGGGGAATCGCCAAACTGCGAACCGATGAAATGGTCGAAGTCGTCCTGGAAGCCCCGACGGAATTCACCTTCCGCTCCTCCTCCGAAATCTCCCTCCGGTACGGCAAATTGTTCGCCCGCGTCTCGGAACAGGGATCCGGTTTTTCCGTAGTCACTCCCAACTCTCGAATCGTGGACCTCGGAACCGAATTCGGCGTCCTCAGCCACATCGACGGAAACACCGAAGTCCATCTTTACAAAGGCAGGGCCAATTTGTTTGCCGGCCGGCAGCAAAAACGAAAAGTCTCGGAGCTGCTCAGCGCCGGGGCCGCACGCAAAGTCGATTCGTTTACTTCGAACATCCGGGAAATCGCCCTCGAAGAACGGGCTTTGATCCGCGATATCGATTCAAAAACAGGATTTATCTGGAGAGGCCAGAAAACCGTTCGGCTCGCGGATCTGATCCTCGGCGGCAGCGGATTCGGCACCGCCGTCCAAACCCAGATCGAACTGGACCCGCAGACAGGAAAAATCGCCCAAAACCCTGTCGCGGGATATCGAAAAGGACCGGAGGCATTCATCCCCATCCCGGACAATCCCTACCTCGACGGGATTTTCGTACCCGGCAGCAGCAACGGCGACCTGCAGGTCACTTCGGCCGGCCACCTGTTCCGGGATTGTCCCCAAACAAGCGGCCTCTATTACTCGAACATCATTTGCTTCAAAGAATGGACCTTTTTTGAGCCGCTTCAAAAGACCTTCGATCAATCCATACGAAAAGTTGATGATTGCGGGCTTCTTTATCTGCACAGCAACATCGGCCTGACGATTGACTTAAACGCCGTTCGCAGGGCTTTCCCCGGTCTCCGGCTGGCCTCGTTTTCCTCCTTTGTCGGTATCATCCGAATGGGAGAAAACACCCCGGAATTTTCCGAAGCCGATCTCTGGATCCTTATCGACGGACAACTCCGTTCCTCCCGACGCGCACTGCGTGCTGAGGAAGGGTATCCTGTCCGGATCGATCTTGCGGATCAGGATCAGTTTTTAACCCTGGTTGTAACCGATTCGGGCCGGGCCTATGTGGACGGACAGCCCGCAAACCATACGGATACCTGCGGTTTTGCCGAGCCGGTCTTTGAACTGGTCAAACCTTAAGGAGGCGGTAACGGAGAAGCGGCAGGAGGAGCGAATATTTTTTTGGACAGGTTAAAAAAGAAGAACAGTTTTTTATGAAAGGGTGGCATGATGAAAAGAGGATTTATTTTAGGCGGCATGGGGTTGCTTTTTCTGTGGGCCCTGACAGCACAAGCCAATCTGCTGACCAATCCCGGTTTTGAAGACGGCCCCACCGGGCCTATTAACAGCCCCATTCCGGGCTGGAGCACCTGGGGCAGCGACGGCTGGCACCATGACGACGCAGGCGCGATTATCGGTACCAAGGCCGTCAAGCTCTGGTGGAGCGGAAGCGGAATCTGGCAGGACTTTCCTGCCGAAGCCGGCCATACCTATCGTCTCAGCGGCTATATGCTGCACACCTCAGCCGATCCCCTGCGCGATCCGGCCGGCGAGCCGGGAGCCGGAGACAAGACCGGCGATTTCCGAATTGAATGGTACGATGCCGCAAATACGATGCTCCGGGAAGACGCCCTCGGTCAAATCACCAAAGACGACCCGACCGATGAATGGCTGTTTTACGAAGCCGATATAACCGCCCCGCTCGGAACGGCCTTCGGAAGGTACCTCATTCGCATGTACGCCTCCGCCGGAGACGGAGCCGTTAATTATGACGAACTCAGCGTCTACGATGCTGCTCTCTACGGCCAGGCCTACGATCCCGACCCGGAAAACGGGGCAACCGTAACACTTGATCTGACCGCGCTGTCATGGAAAAATCATGACCCCAACGATACCTTCTCCTTTGATGTCTATCTGGAGGCCGAAGGCCCCGTCGTCGACCCGAATTTCTACTCCGCTCCGATTGCGACGGGCATCACAACCAAGACCGTCAATCTCACGGAAGCCGGGGTCACCCTCACCGACAACACGGTGTACACCTGGCGCGTGGACTCTACCGATCCCAATAACGGCGCCCCCATCCTCTTCCCCGGTGTGGTCTGGACCTTCCAGATCGGAGATGTGGCCCCCCTGGCCGATGCGGGCGGCAACCAGTATAACTGGATCTATATGGAAGACGGCGACGGCGATCCTTCCAAAGTAACGTTCACCGTCATCGGAACCTATACGGATGATGCCAAAAGCGACATTACCCGGGCGGAATGGATACAGGGAAGCCACGAAGGCGGAGGCACAGTCACCATCGAAAGTCAAACCTGGACGCCCGGCGTCGGATCCCATACATCCGGAACCGTGGAAGCCGTCGTCAGCGCCACCTCAAACGGCTGGCTGCAGCTCGTCCTCGAAGTCGAAGATGCCGTCGGGATCAGCTCGGACTCGATCAATGTGGGAGTCTATGGCACCTGCCTCGAAGCGGCCCTTGCCGACCCGGAAGATACGACCATCACAGACAACTGGCCCAACGGGCAGCACGGCGACATCAACGGAGACTGCCGCACGGACCTTGAAGACCTCGCTGTCATGGCCTCCAGTTGGATCACCTGCATGACCGAAAAAGCCGGCTGCACTCCCTAAACGTCGGCGTATATGAAAAAATACCGCTCCCTGCGTAAAAGGGGGCAGCAGATAGGGATCAAACAAATGAAACTTTTTGTGTGGAGGAACGGAATGATGAACAGGAATATGTTTGTTGCAATGGCCGTCCTGGCCTTCCTGGGGATCGGTGTATCGGCCTCGGCCAATCTCCTGATCAACGGCGATTTCGAGGACGGCGACACCGGGCAATTGGGAGTTGTCGCGATTCCCGGCTGGAACAGTTGGGGCGATGCCGGCTGGCACAACGATGATGCCGGCTGCGTCATGGACACCAAGGGCATGAAATTCTGGTGGGACAGCGCCGGCATGTGGCAGGATTTCGCCGCCGTCCCCGGCACAACCTACATCTACAGCGTACAGGTGATGGATGCAAGCCGCGACACCTCGGCCAACAACTGGGACTTCCAAATTGAGGCCGAATTCTACGATGTCGCAGATACCCAACTGGCCGCGGTCGCCCTCGGTTATTTTGACTCCTCAATCCAGCCCGACGACACCTGGGTCCAAATCGGCGATTCCATCGTGGCCCCGGCCGGCACGGCTTATGGACGAGTCGTCCTGCGCCTCTGGGACTGGCAGGAGGGAATCGGGGGAGCCCTTTATTTTGACAATGCCTCTGTGGTCCCCGAACCGGCCACGCTGGCGATGCTGACCTTCGGCGGCCTGCTCCTCCGGCGCCGGAAATAATACAGGCGGCAGAAAAAATCTATCAAAAGATCAGGCGTGGCTTACAGGCCCCCGGCGATTGCGAGCCGGGGGCCTGAAGATTCAATACCGCAACTTCACCCAAAGGGACGTGATGATGAATGCACTCGTTAAGGCGGCGATAATAAGCGGATTGCTCTGGGCCTGGATGATACCTGCCCGGGCCAATCTCCTGACCAACGGCGATTTCGAAGACGGCGACACCGGCCAGTTGGGCATCGTGGAGATTCCCGGCTGGAACAGTTGGGGCACCGATGGCTGGCATCACAATGATGCCGGGGCAGTGCTGGACACAAAAGGCATGAAATTCTGGTGGGACGGCAGCGGCATGTGGCAGGATTTCGCCGCCGCAGAAGGAATTGCCTATACCTGCAGCGCTCAGGTCATGGACTGGAGCGGCGATACATCCCCCAACAACTGGGATTTCCGGATCGAAGCCGAATTTTATGACGCCTCCCATGCCGCGATCCTCAAGGTCGTGCTCGATACGTTTGACTCTTCCGTCCGGCCCGATGACACCTGGGTACAGATCGGCGGTTCCATTACAGCCCCGGCCGGCACGGCCTACGGACGGGTCGTCATGCGTCTGCATGACTGGCAAAGCGGCATCAGTGGGTCTATTTATTTCGACAACGTCTCTGTCACCATCAAACGAAGCGCCGATTACAACAACGATCTCCATGTCGATTATAAGGATTATCTGTTCCTGTCCCGTTCGTGGCAACAGGCATCCCCGGAACAGGATTTGGACGGAGACGGAATCATCACGATTCACGACCTTACCCTCTTCGCGCAGCACTGGATGACCTGGCAGGAACCCGTCGGCGCCAAAACGATTGTGATTGATCCGGCCGTGACCTATCAGGAGATCGACGGATTCGGCGCCTCCCTGACCGATTCATCCGCCTGGCTGCTCCATGAGTTTCTGAACGCTTCCGAACGGCAGGCGGTTCTGACGGACCTGTTTGATCCGGACAGCGGAATCGGCCTCAGCTACCTGCGACAACCCATGGGGGCCTCTGATTTTCGCCTGGCCGAGTACAGCTACAACGATCTTCCCCCCGGCGTCACTTCGGATTATCTCCTGAATTATTTTTCCATCGCCTATGACGAAAATTACATCATTCCGACCCTGCAGGAGATCCTGACCGTCAATCCGAACGTCAAGATTATGGGCACCCCCTGGAGCCCGCCCGTCTGGATGAAAACCAGCGGCCATATCGGCGGCGGAACCCTCAAAAGCAACGTCTACAACACTTATGCGAATTATTTTGTAAAATACATACAGGCCTACGCCGCTCACGGAATCGCGATCGATGCCGTCACCCTGCAAAACGAACCTTACTATGAACCCTGGACCTATGCCGGCTGCCGCATGGAACCGGCCGATCAGATTAAACTGGTCAAAGAAATGGGGCCCGCTTTTGCGAGTCTGGGCCTCTCCACCAAAATCCTCGTCTGGGACCACAACTGGGACAATCCCGATTATCCCCTGGCCGTCCTGGCCGATTCGACGGCAAGAAACTACATCGACGGCAGCGCGTTCCATCACTACAGCGGCGACGTCTCCGCCCAAACCACGGTCCATGAGGCCTACCCCGACAAGGGCATTTATTTCACCGAAGGATCGGACGGCACATGGAACGACGGCGGATTTGATGCCGACCTCATCCGCAACGGCGCCTTTCTGATCGATACGATTCGAAACTGGGCACGGACCGTGATTAAGTGGAACCTGGTGCTCGATGAAAACAACGGCCCGAAAATAGCCGGCGGCTGCGATACCTGCTATGGCGTCGTCACAATCAGCCAGGCCACACGACAGGTCTCGCCGCGCCCGCATTACTATGCCCTCGGCCACGCTGCCAAATTTCTTCGCCCCGGCGCCGTTCGAATTGATTCACAAAGCGACGCCGTTCAGTCCGTGGCCTTTAAAAATGCCGATGGCTCGATTGTTTTGTACACGGTCAACGCCGGCGCGGGCGATCAGATCCTCAAACTCCGGTGCGGCAGCCAATGGACCGTCAGCACACTGCCGGCCCGGTCAATTATGACCTTCCGATGGAACCACCACCCGAACGCAAAAGTCGATAGCTGCCTGACAACAGGCGACCAGACTTCGCGCCTCGAACCTCAGCCCCCTGTTTTCTTCCATGACTGATACGCCAGTTTCGGATTACCACCCCGGGGACGGCGCATCGGCGTGCCAGTTGGCCGGATCATCACCGGACGCAGTGGCTCCCGCCGAAATACGATGCAGGGACGTTCCGGTTCCGTCCGGGCTGCTCGGCCAGGGGGCATAATCACCGTAAATCACCTGGTCAATCGAAATCCACCAGAGGTCCGGAGCGGCCTCCTGGGGTTCCTGCAGGGCGATCCGCTCGCCGCTGTTGGACAAGTTGCCTTCCCACGGTCCAAAAATCGTCTCATGAGCCGTCAATTCAGAGCCATAAACCGCATCAAAGGCCGCCAGACGAGCCGTTTCCACCGCCGGATCAAATCCCACAATGACGATCCTGCCCCCGGCCGGGATACTCACACCGACCGGAAACTCATACGATACCGCATTGTCCAGTCGCCACGGACCGTACGTATTGGATAAAGTCACGGCCGAACCGGTCGGATTGTACAACTCCAGGTATTCTTCCTCAGTCATCTCATCAGCGGGATGATACAGAATCTCGCTGATCACCACAGGCGGCTGAAGCGGATCAGCGTTGGCCGCGCCGGGCGTACCGCCGGCCTCCAGCAGAAACCACCACAGCCCCCCGTCTGGATAGCGGCCCCAGGAGATATTGTTATATTGCCCGCCGAACCGAACACAATCGACCACACGGTCTTCAGAGGTTCCCGGAAAATACGACAGCACAGCATACTCCCCGCTCTTGGACAGACCAAACCCGCTGCCGGGCGGATTGTTAAACCCGCTGACCTCGTCAAAACAGACCCAGCCCCCCGCCGGGAGACTGCCTGTCGGAAGGGCCCATTTTTTCAGATCAGAAGGATTATCGCTCAGATACCACCCGCTGCCATAATCAAGGCCCCCGTCCGTCGGATTGTACAATTCAATCCAGTCATTGCTGGACGACTCCGGATCCGGATAGTCCGTATGTGCCATCACTTCATTAATCAGGAATCCCGCGGCCGCCGTCGGATCATCCACACCCGGCGAACCGCCCAGAAACGTGCTTTGTCGCCAGTTCCCGCCGTAGTTCAAAGAACCCTCCGGTTGCCCGGCCAGTGCTGATTCGAGCGGAACCAGCGAATGTCCCGCCCCATCCGCGGCCGCCGGCCAGCCGAACCCGTCATTGTACTCAAAGTCAGCAATGACGCCGTTGATGGTATCCAGCAGGGTCACCTGTTCCCCGCTGTTGTCCAGTTTTCCGGAGTAGGCCCCCGCGATGCGATCCGACAGACCGGGATAGCGTGAACGGAAGGCCGCCGCGTTGCGCACAACCAGCACAAACTCACCCGGAGCCAGGGTCGTCACGGCGCTCCCGGAAAAACTGAATGTAATGCCATTGGTAAACGCCACGTACGACAAATCCAGCGTTTCATCGACGCTGCAATTCTTCAGTTCGATAAATTCAAATTCATTTTTATCCACATTCATTTCGCCTTTGGCCGGATCGGCCGGGGCCGGATGGTACAGGACCTCGGTAATCCGCAAATCCTCAAGGATACCGACGCTGAGCGGCTGGCCCGTGGTAAACTGAATCGGATCCGACCAGTGTGACCAGCGGCCGGTGTTGTCCCGCATCCGGCTGCGGACCCGGTAGAGCCGGTTGGCCCTGACGGCCCCGGCCGGTATTTGAATCGTCCGCTGCGCAGGGTCTGTAATTTCCGGGCTTTCCCACAGCGTCTCGATCTCGTACCGGCCGCGCCGGACCTTTTGATAAGGAATCGGCGAGGAGGATTCGGCCGTATAAGTCGCCGACAGGGTCAGATCAATCGACAGGTCGGAGCTGTCTATGGCATCGTTTAAAACATGAACGGCAATCAGATTCTCGCCCTCCGTAAAATAATCATACGGCGTCGGCAGCGGCACATCGACCCAGGCCGCTTCCACATAACTCGTTCCGGCCGTGGCATCCCAGGCCTTAAACTCCCCCGTACAGTTCTGCCTGGCAACCTCCGTCCCGTTGATCCAGACAATGCACCCGTCGTCCGCATAAACGCGCATGGCAAACGATTCGACATCCTCAAGATTCAAAATCTCAACGGACTTGCGCAGATAAATCGTCGTGTAGTTGTCCTTCATCGGCGGTGTTTGCAGCGACAGATCCGTCAGATCGTCATTGTCCCCGTATCCGATGCTCGTCGGACCGCTCTGCCAGCCGCTGTCATCAAAACCCCCTTCCCGCCACAACTCAACCGGGTCGGACGGCTCCCCGCCGATAGCCCGGCAATACTTCCAGGTCTCATTCTCGCCGACCAGTTCCACCGTCTGCGGCTGACCCGGATCCGGTGTTACAGGCGTATAGGGTTCCACCCGGGCAATACGCCATTTCATGGCGCCAAACGTCCCGGCCCCCTGCGGATCACTGAATGCGGAGGTCTCAAACCGCAGGTCATTGACCGGATAGTTCGCCGCACCGATATACGAAATCGTCGGCGTATCGGGAATCGCCGCATCGGCAAGACTCGGAATCAGCGCGTGCAAACCGAAACGGCCGCTCAAAAAGCCGCTCATCCCCGCCGGGGTCAGAAATTGCTTGTAATAAGCCGCCATGAAGTCCCACTCTTTGGCAATTCCCGGCTGGTCAAAAAATTCATTGTGCTCATACCAAAGATTTTTATACCCGGACGATACCCTCGGATGATTGTCCCACAGGGCCCGTTCGGCATCGACAAACCGACGGCCGCCGAAGGAGGTCCCGACAACCGCGGCAATTTCATCGACCAGTTGATCCGTCTGCCGCCAGCCGTAATGCGCATTGTCAAACAGCAGGTCCGTCAGCTCCCGTGCCCGGTTCTGATACGCGATAAGCAGCGACGGATAATTCAGGCAATGCCGGATATTCTCCCATTGTTCCGGAGAATAATGCCCGCCCCACTCATACGTCAAATCCAGGTCCCAGGGATGGATAGACCACTGATTCGTAACCGGATCAAGATAATAAAAACAGTTTTCCTGGGCCCGTGGATCCGAATTATTGATCGCGATTCCAATGGTCCTGAAACGGTAATACCCGTCCAGGTCCACGTTGTTTTCCCACCAGCTCTGCGGGGAAGAGGCATTCTGCCCGTTGATGAACGCCCACACATCGGACTGGTCAATCACCTGCGTGGCGCTCTGGTTGCGTCGATCCGGCGTCCCGACCTCCATCTTGTACACATTGCCGTCATCAAGACCGTGTTCACGAAGAAACCGCCGGTCCGGATCTTCCACCGCGAAATACAGCCCCCAGAAATCCCCGTCATACTGGGTCGGGCCCGTTTCCGCCGCCTCGTCGATCACCCGGAAATGAAAGAAATTCGTATGCGGAGCCGGCACTCCGGCCAGATTATACAGCCGGTAGCTCAGCGGCTCATTGAGCACCATGCCCCCGGCCCCCTGATCCCAGCTTCCGTCCGGATGCGGATATTTCCACCACGGGCAGGTCCCGGTACCCAGAACCAGGTTGTCCCACTTGTTCTCGTAGGGGCTGCCGTAGTCATCACGCGCCTGAAAATAATGCCCGCGGTTAAACTTAAAACGGCACTTGTTTTTGCCCCATCGAAAAGTCGAGACCTGTCCCCGAATATGATAATGAATATGGTCATAGACAACCCCGTCATAGACCAGCGTTCCCCGAAAATGATAGTGTCCGTCATCCCATTCCGGATTCCAAAAACAGTTCTCCACATCGCTGTTCCTTGAAAGCAAATGATACACCGGAAGAGACGAAAGCACCTCCGAATCATAAGTCACCCCGTCGCCCGTCCAGGCGGGCAGGCCGTCATAAATAAAATACGCGAAATTCGGCTGCGGATCATCCGCATACGGAACCGTAATGCTCCGGCTGCCGGTATCCTCGGCCGTAATTCGATACCGAATCAGGTTCCGATGCCCCTGAACAAACGAAGGCACCTGAATCGTATAGACCGAATCTCCCGCTGCCGCGTCTCCCTGGGTCCCGTCATCACGCATCGGGTAGGAATACCACCCGCCGTCATAGGCCGGATTATACGTAAAATTCGGCAAATACAGCGGAATATAACTGCCCGGCAGAACACGCTGAAACTGAAGCCACACGGAATCGACCCCGTCCGAATCCGTAACCTTGGCGGTAATCGTCACCGTGTCCGCCGAAGTCGGAGACTGAGGCGTATGGCGCACCTGGCGGATCACAGTCGGATTGTTGGCCGCATACACCGCCGTATTGGCCGCCCCGGGCGTCGGATAAGCGCTGCGCCAGTTACCGCCGCGCTCATTTTCAAAAGACGGGTTCACAAGCTGAATCGAAGACCCCGTCCCCGGACCGCTGACGGCTTCCCCGACAGTCGGCCACGGAAAACCGAGATCGTAGTCCACCTCATCAACGACAACCCCGCTTGCCGTGCGAAGCACAAGCGTCTCCCCCTCATTAGACAGACCGCCGGAAAACGGACCGTAGATCCTCGATTCCGGCGTGCCGTATTTGCTGTGCACACTCGTCAGCGGCGCCGTAGTGCGAAGGGTCGCATCTTCCGTAACGACCAGGTAATCCCCGGCCGCAAGCGTCGTATTCGGCGGAAACGTATAGGAGATCCCCGAACTGAAATACCACCCCGACAAATCCACAGATCGGCTGCCGGCATTAAACAGCTCGACAAATTCCACCAGCTCATAAGACAGATCAGGATCGTAATGAATTTCATGGATGACTATCGGCAGGGGCTCCTGAACCTGCCACTGACCGGCCAGCACGGCAAAATCTTCAAAATCTACGCCGTCGTTTCCCGTCAGGTCCCCGCAGGTCTCCTCGAATCCTGCGCATCCGGCCGAATCCAGCCACTGCTCGGCAAACAAAACCAGATCGTCAAGCCCGACAACGCAATCCCCGCTCAAGTCCGCCTCTGGACAAGCCCCGGCAGAACCGATCATCATCGAAAAAACAAGCCAAAGACTGATTCCGACTGTTCTCATAACTCTGTTCCCATATTGTCATAAGTAGATATCGTCAGGATAACAAGCCCTCTTAAAAAGTGCCTATAAATGAAACAGCCAGTATTCACATACCAGGGCAAGATCTTCCAGGTCCACTCGCCCCGTGCGGTTGATATTCGCCGGAGAATACGGCTCCCCCGAAAGCCATTCCCCCACAAACGCATCCAAATCTTCAAGCGTCACTTCTCCGTCCATATCCATATCCCCCGGCACATGGGTAAAGAAATCCCATAAAAGCCCGCGCTGCGTAAAATTACCGCTGATTTCATCCACTCTCCAGTAATAATGTCGCGCCCAGGTCAACGAATCCCCCCCTTGCGGCGTATAAGAGGTCTCGCTGCCGTCCAGAACCGCCGCAACGTGCAGATCATTCGGGTCCGTCCCCAGGTAGAGTACGTATGGATCCGCCAAACAGGAAGAAACCGACCAGCCCAGCGGCGAATCCGGCCAGACGCCTTTTTGACCGGCCGGCGGCGTCGGGTTTCCCGCACAGAGAAATACCGGCCGCAGCGTAAAGCAATAACTGTACGGCACAGGAATCAGGCGATATTCCGCGTGCGGCCAGGCCCCCCAACTGGTGTCGCCGCCGACTCCCACCTGCCGGAAATCGATATTCACGGTACAAGTGCCGCTTCGCCGAAGCTCATGTGGATGAGAGGCCGCTTCCAGCGCGGCCATCGAATACGGCCAGGCGCTGACATACAGCGAATCGTCCGCCTCAAACACAAGCCCCTGCCCCTGCTGGTTTGTCAGCGAAAGCCGGCGAACACCCGTTCGATTTCCATTCTCCTGCGGGCGGACATAGTCGTGTACCCACTCTTCTACGGTTGAATCATACAGCCCGAAGGCAGCCCCCGTTTGCCTGTCCCAGTAGGCCTCCTGCGGACCCCTCCCCAGCCAGCGAACCTGGTTGTACTGCCCGTCGATTTCCATCTGCATACCAAACCGCGGAAGGTTCGGCTGATTGGGGTCCGGATTGACATGACTTTCAACCCGGACACGCCCGTCTCCATAGATGCTCGTATTGACATCCAGCGACGAAGCCCCGGCCGGGATCGAATAAGTCACATCCGCCTGAACAAGCGCATCCTGCGGCTGAGAAACGGAAATATGGTGAACCACCCGATTCGGCCCGGCGGATTTCCAGACACCCTGACGCCCGGGCATCCCGTTGCCGATGTCGTTATCAGTCGGCACACGCCAGAAATTTGGAGCCATCGGCGAAACAATCAGTTCCTGTCCGTTAAAAACATAAGATTCCAGCGAACCACTCGCTTTCCCGATCAACAGCGAAAAAGTCGCTCCGGTAATTTCATAAGCGGTGGACGTCTCCGTGAGCGTTAACGCGTCCATGAACTCCGGATCGGGCGCCGGCGCATCGGCCACAGGCCAGGGCACCTGACACTGATCCCAGGCAACCACGTGACCGGCATC
>JAHDQI010000332.1 GCA_018433925.1 Phycisphaerae bacterium
CACAACTGCGGACGTGGCTTCCGGAGCGGCAAGAAGGCAGCGGTTTGACTTTGGGAGCATTGTTACACGTTATTCTGCGGAACGGGCGGAGAAAAAGCCGGTTGCCCAGACCGATTCTGCGGCCAGTGTAAACGTCAAACCCGTTCGGATTACACGAGATGAGATCAGTGCCAAACCCGACAAGGTTTCTTCCGATCACCTTCGCAGAAGTCGCCTGGACATGAATGCGCCAGAGAAGGAAACAGCGGTCAAAGAGCCGATTTCTGCAAGAGATCGGATCGTAAAGCCGATAACACGGCCGACCCGAGCAGGTGAAATAGCCAAAACAGCACAGCCGGTACTTCCTGAAAAAGACAAGCAAGCGGCTTCTGAGCGGAGGACAACAAAGCCGCTGGATCGTTCTTCCGTACGGGATGGGCGATCTGCGGCAACGGATGAGATTCGGCGTAGCTGGGACCGGAGAGGGGAAGGCCGGAATGAACCGAGGATTCAGGCCGGGGCTTCCAAAGACAGCCGGGACAGAAGGCCTGCCCTGGCCAAACCGAGGCCGTCCTCCAGGGTTGACCAGCGGGTGGTCCGGGCTGAGGAGTACGACAGCCGAATCGTGATTAACGGAAACAATAATGTGATCGTACAGGGGGATGTGACTTCGCGGCGTCCGCGTCCGTACATTCCTCGTCAATTGTGGACCGATGCGGTTCATATCCGGCGGAGTCCGGGTTGGCGCGACTACGGCAGCTATTTTTCCCTGAGTTTTTCGATCAATAGCTGCGGCCGGATTGCCTATGTGCCGTATGGCGGGTATTACGGGTTTACGTATTACTATCCGCGATATCACCGCCGCTACATCTTTGTCAGCGTTGGCGGGTGGTGGCCCCATGAGTATCGGTATCGCCGGTATTATTGGTATGGGTGCCATCCGTATTACTGGTACGGTCCGACGGTGATTCGTGAGTACCCGACTGTTCAGGAGTACAATACTTACAATACCTATAACTACTACGGCACCACGGCGGCCAGCAGTACCGAGAGCGCCTGGCGGTATCCGTTTGGGGATGAGAGCTATGACGCCAGTGATTATGTAAACAAGATCTCCCCGGTGGATGAGCCGGAGTTTGAGACGGCCGCGGATCTGTGCTTTGCCCAGGCGGTTGATCTGTTTACTGCGGGCAAGTATGAGGATGCGGCGGCCCAGTTCCGGGAGGCAGTTCGGATCTCTCCGAATGATATCATCCTGCCGTTTACGTACAGCCAGGCCTTGTTTGCCAACGGGGACTATGCTCATGCGGCCGGGGTTTTGCGGGCTGCACTGGCGAAGATTCCTGAGGACGAACTGACGATCTACTACCCTCGCGGCCTGTACAAGGAAGATGAGGTGCTGCTGGGGCAGATTGGGGCTCTTGTGAAGGCGGCCGAAGCGGAGCCGTTTGCCAGCGATTATGATCTGCTCCTTGGATACCAGTATCTTGGGCTGGGCGAACTGGAGAAAGCCGCAGGGCCGCTGACCCGGGCCGCGGCTGATCAGGCCAACGAACAGGCCGCCGGAATCCTGATGGAACTGGGTGCCCGGCTGCAGGAGACGGCCGAAGAATAAGCAGGTGAATACGAATCCGGTGAAGAGCCGGGAGACCGCAGGGCATGGCTGTGTTTTGCGGTCTCTTTTTTTGCTGTTTTTTATTTCGGGTTTTAGGCATTACGGAGGCCTTCAAAAGAGGTTCGGATTTTGTGCGATTTCGGAGAGTTGGGGGTATGTTCTCAGCAGCCGTTCGGGGACGGGCTGCCTGAGGCCGGTCAGGAGGTATTTCAATTCGAGGGCATTGGCCAGTTCGGCTCCCTTGTAATGGTTGTTGGCGATGACGGTATAGGTTTGGCTTCGGTCGGCCAGTGTCTCAATACGCCGGAATATCTCCTGCAGTTCACTGCGTGGATAGTAATAATTGTAAGTTTCATCCCGTGTGGATTTGGAGAACCATTTCTCCGCATTGCGGCCGTGTAGACGCATGTATCCATCGGTGCCGATGACCCGGTCAGTCAGGTTAAAGGAGGTTGAGCCGAGGGGATAATCGAGGTGGCACACGCTTGTGCCCAACTGCCTGAGGAAGTCAAGGTTTTCCGGCTGCTGCCATGAGTTATGCCGGACCTCGACTGCAAGCGGAAAGACATCCCGAAAGGTTTCGGCCAAATGTGCCAGATAGTCCCGGTTTTGGGGCGAGGCGGAAAAATCATGGCGAAACTGGAGCAGGAGCCGACGGAGCCGATCGGCTTCGAGCAGGGGCGCCAGCCCGTTTTTAAATTGTCGGGCCATGGCCGAATCGAAAAGACCTTCATGGGTGAATGATTTGTGAAGTTTGGCGGTGAAGAAAAAATCGGGTCGGTTTTCGATCCGCCGCAGCCAGGAAGCGGAGTTTCGGGAGTCGGGAGGGCGGTAAAAGGTGCTGTTGATTTCGATGCAATCGACAAAGGAGGCGATGAAACGCAGTTTGTCCATGCTTGATTTTGGATAGACGACGGCTTCCCAGTCCGGGTAGGACCAGCCGGCGATGCCAATGCGAATTTTGTGTGCATTATCTGCCATCATTGATGTCATCTTATTGTGTTGTTGATAAAATAAAAGAGAAAAGGTGATTTTCTGGGCCATTGGGATCAAATACAGCGAAAACGAAAAAGTCCCTTGGTTTTCAAACGAAAGAGATCCTTCGTTGTCTTTTTACCATCCGCGCAGCGCCTCTTCCGCGTCCTTCTGGAAATCAGCAAAAATCTGCTCCAGCCCCTTCGAATACGCCTTAATCAGTTCTCTGACTGTGGCGTTGGTCATCCCAATGCGGCAAAAATACGGTTTATTGACCAGGGTATTGACGCAGTTGCAGCTCGGATCGGTAATCGAAAGCGACAGCCGCATCCGGATCACCGCAAACGAACGGTTCGGTTCGCGAAAGTCCCCGTACATCTCGTCCAAAAACGGAATAATCTTATACGCGTCCTTCGCTTCCGTCTCCGGCGTACAAAGGGTCCAGCCCGCCGCCGTAATCCAGTCTGTCAGCGCCTGCCTTATGTTTTCCGCCGGTGTCATCAAAAATTGATGATAATAATCCGTTGTGTACTCCGACTCCCCCGTTCGATACACAAACATTTTTTCGGCAAAAGCCGGTGCCGCACGGCACGGCCGCACCGAAAAACAACGCGACGGCTCCAGCGCCGAAGCCAGGTCGCCCGGGACCGGAGAAAGCAGGTACGTTTTGATCTCCTTCGGCGGACGCTGGGGCACCGCACATCCGAAAGCAAAAAAAATCGCTGCGCAGGCAGCCAGGTTCCATATCCTCTTTAAGGGTCTCATTCGATGACCTCCGATCTGGCCGGCGGGCTCGATAGCAAAAGCTGCGCCGGGTCTTGTTTCAGGGATCCGCTCAGGTCACGCAGATTTTGTGAGAGCGATTTGATGTTGAGGATGATTTCTTCAATATCATATTCATGCGCATCGATCAGCCGATCGATCCGGGCGGTAGTCTCGGCGATACGGCTGGCTGCTTCTCCCAGGCCGCCTTTCCGGTTCGGGTCCGAAATGCGGCCCAGCGTCTGCCGAAACGCGTCACTGGTCAAACGGAGATCGTCCATCAGGATCTCGGCGTTTTCGCTCAGATCGCTCAGCCGGGCCTCATCGATAGCCGTTTCCACCCGGTTCAGCGTGTTCGTAAGCTGGTCGACGGCTGCTTCAATGTTGATCTTTTCAAACCGATTAAACGCGCTTTCCACGGCGCTGGTAAAGCTCGTAATCAAACTCGGCGTAGACGGAATGTATAGATTCCGGGGCATCCACGGCGGAAATAGCGGCGGCTTGTCCGGATCGACAAAATCCAGCTCCAGAAACGCCAGCCCTGTAATACCCTGGTACGACAGCTTGATTCGCAGCCCCTGCTTAATCTGCTTACGAAGATGCTGCTTCAATGCCTCCGGATTTTCTTCAAAGAGGGCAAAATGCCTCGGATCAATCTCCATAAGGACCAGTACATAATGACTGAACTTTTCATATTCCGGGTTGCCGGGTTTAATTACGTCGCTGTAGTAGCGGGCGACAAACGTGATCTGTTTAACCCGCCCGATGCTGACCCCGCGCTGCAATACGGCCGACCCAACTGAAAGGCCCTGGACCGATTCATTCAGATAAGTTTCCATCAGGATCATATCCCGCATCCAGAACTCGGCGCTGAAGGCGATCAGGCCGACGACCAAAACCAGCAAAACAAGGAGCACGAACAGTCCGATCTTGAAATAACGGGTTTCCGATTTCATGATTGGCTCACCTCTTGATTCCATTCGGTTTCGATGAGCGGTTTTCGATTGAAAAACCGCCGGACGGTTTCGTTCTGCGGATTGTCTTTTAACTGCTGCGGCGTGCCTTCGGCAAGGATCCCCCTCGCCTCCTTGTCCAGCATCACGACCCGGTCGGCAATGGTAAAAATACTGTCCAGTTCGTGGGTAACCACAACCACCGTAATCCCCAGGTTTCTCGATACGGCCAAAATCAACTGGTCCAGTTCGGCTGAGGTAATCGGGTCCAGCCCGGCCGACGGTTCATCCAGTAAAAGCAGATCCGGATCAAGAGCCATGGCCCGCGCCACAGCCGCCCGCTTCTGCATCCCCCCCGAAAGCTCAGCCGGCAGATGCGACTCATGCCCGCGCAGCCCCACCAGGCGCAATTTGATCGCGGCGATCTGGTCAATCATCTCGTCCGGCAGATCGGTAAACTCCTCCAACGGCAGCCGCACGTTTTCCAGCAGCGTCATCGAGCCGAACAGCGCCCCGTTCTGGAACGAGACCCCAAGAGTCTTGAGGATCGCTTCCCGCTCCCGGCCGTCGGACTCGAGCAGATTTTTTCCATGGATAAAAATCTCCCCCTTCAGCGGCGGCACCAGCCCGATGACATGACGCAGTACAGTGCTTTTCCCGCAGCCCGATCCGCCGAGGATTCCAAAGATCTCGCCCCGGCGGACCTCAAAACTAACGTCCTCAAGGATCGCCGTTTTGCCGTATCCGGCCGTCAGATTCCTGACCTCGATAATCGGTTCATTCGCCATCTTCTTCTATATCTCCAGGAAGTAAAGCAGTACCGAAAACATCCCCTCTGCTGCTACCAATGCGATGATAGCGCTGACAACCGCCCGCGTGGTGGACAGGCCCACCGCACCGGAACCCAGCCCGGTTTGCAGACCGCGAAGCGTTCCAATCCCCGCCACCAGCGCACCGAAGACAACGGACTTGCCCAGCCCGACCAGAACGTCCGTTGCGCTCAGAATTCCCTGCACATGGTTCCAGTAGGTCACCAGCGGATACCCCATTGAGCGAATCACAAGACCGGCCCCGATCAGCCCCGAAAGATTCATCAGCACCACCAGCAGGGGCGTCATCAGGACCGTGGCCAGAAACCGCGGAACCACCAGGAAACGGACAGGATCGAGCGCCATCACCTCAAGGGCGTCGATTTCATTATTGATCTTCATGGTCCCGATCTCCGCGGCAAAGGACGACCCCGTTCGGCCGGCCAGGATCACGGCCGTGATAAACGGTCCCAGCACCCGCACCGTAGCGTAGGCCACCAGGTCCGCTACGTAAATTTCCACTCCGAACTGCTTCATCGGCATCGCCGAGCTGAATGACAGGATCAGTCCAAACAGCAGCCCCAGCAGGAGAATGATCGGCGTACCGTCAACCCCCGCCCGCTCGCAGGTCCGCCAGAAATCACGATACCGAAGCTGCCGGGGATGAAACAGCACATAGACAAACGCCGTGAACAAATGCCCGGCAAAGATAATTTCTTCACGAATATCAGCCGCAAACTCCGCGGCCTTTCGCCCCAATTGTGCCAGGGCGCCGGAGGATTCAACTGGGGAGCTTTCTGCAGGGCCGGTCTGAAAAGCCGCCTTCAAAAGCCGTTCCTGCGGCTGCCTGAGATTGGTAAACTCGACATGACTGTCGTGCTGTTCCGCAAGACGGCGGATGCGGGCAAGCAGAGCAATACCGGCCGTATCACACGTTTCAATCCCGCCGCCGTCAACCTGAATGGATGGCGAATGAGTGTGCTGAAAATACGCTTCGATGCTGCGGTTGATCGAGCCAACGGAGAAAACAGTAAGAGCACCGGACAGGCGAAAAAGATCGGTCTGTTCTCCCCGATCTATCTCCAGCGCAGCCAAAATGCGTTTTCTATCCTTAGTCACTGCCAATCCGGCTCCCTTGTACTTGAAAACCAACTGTATTCCCCACAATATCTACCTCGTACATTCAAAATTGTCAAGTTTCTTTCGGGAATCGGCATCACTGGATTTCACGATATTAAAAAACCTGATTTTTTCCTTGCAGCCCATAATGGAAACAGATAAAGTATCCACCTTTGAAACGCCGTCTTCTTTCAGGCGGCCGCTTAAGGGCGATTAGCTCAGTTGGTAGAGCAGCTGACTCTTAATCAGCGGGTCTCAGGTTCGAGTCCTGAATCGCCCATTTTCTTCGCTATGGAACTTCTTATAGTTGCATCCCTAAATGGTTTGATTTATGATACGTTAAACAACTGGAAAAAGTGCAGGAAAGGATATTTTGGATGGATACAATGCAGAATACACGCCGCAAGGAGGTTCGGCCGCTGGATTTATCATTGCCTTATAAGGTGGCCGATCTGTCTCTGGCCGACTGGGGCCGCGAAGAAATGAAACTGGCCGAGAAAGAAATGCCGGGTCTGATGGCCATCCGGGCCAAATACGGCAAGGACAAACCCCTGAAAGGATTGAAGGTTACCGGCTCTCTTCACATGACGATTCAGACGGCAATGCTGATTGAGACCCTGGAGACACTCGGGGCCGATGTTCGCTGGGCCTCCTGCAATATCTTCTCCACACAGGATCACGCCGCCGCAGCAATTGCCAAGGCCGGTCGCTCGGCCGTGTTTGCCTGGAAGGGCGAAACCCTCGAAGAGTACTGGTGGTGCACGGAGCAGGCCCTGACCTGGCCGGATGGATCCGGACCGGATATGATCGTCGATGACGGCGGAGATGCCACACTGATGGTAATTCAGGGCCTGCGAATTGAAAAAAATCAATCGTTATTGGATAAAGCATACGATAATAAGGAATTCAGTATTATCATGGATCGTCTTGCGGCCGGGTATTCCGAAAATTCGTCAAAATGGACCGGATTTTCAGGGAACCTGCGGGGCGTCTCCGAAGAAACGACAACCGGGGTGCATCGGCTTTATCAGCTTCAAGCGGCCGGTGAATTGCCGTTTGCGGCCGTCAATGTCAACGATTCGGTCACCAAATCCAAGTTTGACAATCTGTACGGCTGCCGGGAATCTCTTGCCGATGGGATTAAGCGTGCCACCGACGTAATGGTTGCCGGTAAAGTGGTGGTCGTCTGCGGCTACGGTGATGTGGGCAAGGGATGCGCCCAGTCTATGAGGGGCCTTGGAGCGAGGGTGCTGATTACCGAAATCGATCCGATTTGTGCTCTCCAGGCGACGATGGAGGGATATGAGGTAACGATGTTGGATGAGGCCGCTGCTGTTGGTGATATCTTTATTACCGCAACGGGCTGCTGCGATGTTATTACCGGCAGACACATGGAACAGATGAAGGAAGAAGCGATTATCTGCAACATTGGGCATTTCGACAGCGAAATCGAGATGAGTTATCTCGAAAACAACCCAAAATGTAAAAAGAAGAGTATCAAGCCGCAGGTAGACAAATGGACGCTTGAAAGCGGCCGGTCCATTCTTGTGCTGGCCGAAGGGCGGCTGGTTAATCTGGGTTGTGCGACGGGGCATCCGAGTTTTGTGATGAGCAACAGTTTTACAAATCAGTGTCTGGCCCAGATCATGCTGGCTCGGGAAAATCTCAAGCCCGGGGTGTATACACTGCCCAAAAAACTCGATGAGGAAGTGGCCCGGCTGCATGTAGAAGCCCTTGGCGGAAAACTCACCAAGCTGACACAAAAACAAGCTGAATACCTCGGTATTCCTCTCGAAGGACCCTTCAAGCCGGAACATTACCGATATTAATCAATCTCTTGCGCCGGTCGGTTCATGTGGGAGCATTTTCATCATCAGGCGGATATCGGTGTGCGGGGAGTGGGAGCCACGATGGGGGAGGCCTTTGTGGAAGCCGCCTATGCCCTGATGGCGGTGGTCTGCAATCCGCAAAAGGTCCGCTCCCGACTGCCGGTTTCCATCACAGCGGAAGCGGCTGATCGGGAATTGCTTTTGGCTGACTGGCTCAACCGGATTATCTATGAATCAGAAACAAACAATATGCTCTTTTCGCGATTTGAGGTGATAATTGAAGGCGATCTGCTGAAA
>JAHDQI010000286.1 GCA_018433925.1 Phycisphaerae bacterium
GTAGAAATTAAAGAAGTCACCGCTGTCGGCGATGACGAACGGATCGGCGCCCGGCGAAAACGCTTTGGCGGTTCCGTCTATGCCGTCGGTATAATTGGGGTCGGCGGTTTGTCCCGGATGTTCGGGGGCGCCGGTGATATCGGGGTCTTCGTTGACCGAATCGGCGAGGTTGTTTTCAAATTTCCACCAGCCGGCCAGCCGTTTGGTAATCACCACGGCCGGGGTGGAGGTTTGGACCACTTCGGACTGGTCATTCCAGACCTGGCAGGAATACAGGCCTTCGTCCTCAAAGACCGCATTGTGAATCGTCAGGGTTGGGGTGTCCACGCCGGTGTACTTGGCGCCTTCGGTCAGTTCGCCGAGGCCTTCCTTGTACCACTGGTAATGGCTGATTTCGATACCGCTGATTGTCATGGATACTGACTCGGTTCCGTCGCCGACAATGGTTTGCGGCCGCGGCTGGACGGAAATATGCGGGTGCGGGCCTGTGGTTGTGAAGGAGAAGGGGTCGCTGGCGGTGACGATGTAGCCGCTGCCGAGGGTGTTGGGTTCATAGGCGACCACTTTCCAGTAATAGGTGGTTTCGTATTCGAGGGGACCGGCCTGGTAGGATGTTGTTGCGGCCGGTTTCATATTCAGTTTCTGATAGCCGCGGCCGAGCGGATCGAGGACCAGGTTCGGATCGCCCTCGGTGCCCAGATACAGATCGATATAGTCTACGGTTGAGGCGGGCGACCAGGTCAGCAGCGGATTCAGGGAGACATACTCCTGCCCGTTTTCCGGCTCATCGAGCATGACGGTGTTGACCACCAGACGGACATTGTCATAATGGGCCCAGAAATCGCCGGGATAATTTTCGAGGGTCAGCATGATGCCGAGATTTTTGCCTGCCGAGGCCGCGGTTGAAGTGAAGATCAGTTCAAGCGGCGCCCAGGCGTCCCAGGAATCGCCTCCGCTGTCAATCCATGCCCGGCCCAGTTCGACCGGGGTTCCCGCGTCATCATAGAAGGCCACGATCATGGGGCTGCCGCGCCAGGAGTTGTGGACATCAACGGTTGCGGTATAGGAAATGCCCTCGGCCGGGATGACATGGCCGGTGATCTGCGAGAGCGTGCTGCCGTTGCCCTGCCATAAATAATGGGCTCCCTCGGAAGGGAGTGTGCTGCCTCCCGTGTCGGCCCCCAGACTTCCCTGATTGTTCCAGGTCCAGCCGGTCGGCGTGCCCGGATCAATGACTCCATCGGCTTCAAAACCGGGATTGACGATGACCACCGCCTGGGCCGCCTGAAGTGCGGTCAGAATCACCAATCCGACTAAAAATCCATACCCTGATTTCATAAATCAGCCCTCCGCAAAAGACCATTTTTTTCGTTTAAACGCATCCATTGACCGTTCATTCCCTGCCGGCAAGATGTCTGTCGGTTCCCGATCCTGCCGGCGGAATCAAATTGCCGTATTGTTGATTTTTACCCGTCTGTTATTTTCGGCGTCTGAGAAGCAGGGCGCCGAGGGCCATCAGGGCCATTGAGGCCGGTTCGGGAACGACCCTGATATTTTCGGCATACAGGGTTCCCCAGCCGCCCATGACGATTTTTACTTCCATATTCGCGGCGCCTTCGGGGGTCGTAAACGCCTTGCTGAAGGGCGTCCATTCTCCGGCGCCTTCGGTGGCGGAGCTGAGCAGATCAATCCACTCGTAGCCCACTTCAGCCCATTCGGCATCCCAGTATTTCAGGTTGATTCCGGCGCCGACCCAGCCGGTCTGGTTATACACCAGGTTCAGCGAATAGTCCGTCTGGCTCTGGCAGGCAAACGCGCTGGTTCCGAGTTCCTGCCAGTCGCCGTCGGTGGCTGAGACCAGCATCGCGTTGGGCGTGGCGTCATAGGCGACCTCGGCCTGGACCGTAATCGACTGGGTCTCGGCGTCCGGCGAATAACTCCACCAGCCCGTCAGGTCGCCGGTATTGAAATCGCCGTTGCTGATCAGGTTGGCCTGCGCTGAAACGGTCAGCATTCCCGCAATCATCATCAACACCAAACCTCTTTTCATCTGTCCATCCTCCATCAATAAAGTTTTCAGTTACCTTCTTTCTTTTATTGCGCATCTACGCTCGCTGTTCTGTCGCGTTATTTTGATTCGAGGAGCAGGAGCGGCTCAAGAAAGCCGACCCAGTCAATGGCGATGCTGCCGTCGGAGTCCGTGGTTACGAGGGTTAAAAACCGGTCGCTGTCGCGGAGCGGGACATCCACATCGAGTGCCACGCCGTTCTGGTCAAAGCCGAGCCGTTTGAAGGCAACCCGGCCGTCTACGAGAACATAGAGGTCGGCTTTTTCCGTTCGAATGCGGTCGCTTTTTTCGAGGAGCACGCAGCGGGAACGAAACGCGGCGACTCGGAAGTCATCGAAGGCCCGGCGAATCGCCTCGAGGTCAAATGTAATGCACGCATTGGTATGCATATACAAAAGGGGGTTTTCCGCGGTGCCGAAGACCTGCCCGTTAAAGGTCATCGGGAAGGTAAAGCCCTCGGCCATGCGAACCGGTCCGCCGTTGCGAATTTCATCAAAGTACAGGCCCGTCGTGTCGGGGCATTCTTTGAAGAGGTGGCCCCGGGAAGAGATTTGGGGGGGGCCGTCTTTGGAATCAGGGACCGTGACGCCATCGACAAAAGGCAGTTCGGGAACGGGGAAATACTGCCCGGTTCCGAGCCGATCTCCGTATGTAAAATCGGAGTCGTATCGGCCGTCCGTCAGGGAAATGCCTTTGTCGATCTGTCCGGTCCCCAGGCCGTCGCCCCCGCCTACTACGTCGGCCAAATTCAGCGAAAGGGTATCCGATCTCCAGATTATATTCCTGGCGGACTGAAATCCGCGTACAAAGCGGGTTGTCTGAAGGGGGATTTCGGTGACCGCTCCCTGCGGATCAGACCGGTAGGCCTGACCGGCGGTCAGGACCAAGCTGGTGACCTTTTTGTTTTTCTGGGTGGTAATCAGAGAGGCCTTGCCTTTGAATACATGCAGATCGGTTATTCCCTCGGTGTCGGCGGCGACCCCGAATTCCGTACCGAGGTCGATAATTTTGGTGGTCGGCGTCCAGATTGAAAATCCTTCCGAACCGGTCGGTACGCGGACATAGACGTGGCCGGAATGCAGGATCAGTTTTTCATTTGAAATACAGGAAAAAACCGAAGGTCCCTCAAGGATGGCCTCTGTTCCTTCCGTAAATTGAATCTTGACGATTCCTTTTCGCAGGTCCAGGGTGTCATAGGACCCGGAGAGATTGTCGCCGGAGCGGAATCCGGCTGAGCCCGGTCCCCACTGGGCCCGGATGGAATCGGCAATGACGGCGACCGGCTGGCCGGTTGTTCTTGATATGATTTCCACGTAGGCAATCATAAAGAGCAGGGCGGCCATGGATATCACGGCGGCCGCGAGGGACACTTTGTTGACTTTCTGGACGGTTTTTGTTGTCGCTTTGGGTTCCGTGGGGCTCTCTGTGGGCGTTTCGGGAGGTTCTGCGGGAATCGCCGGGGCTGTTTTTTCATAATCGGCCAGGGCTTTGAGGACGGCGGAATTGCAGCAGGGGGGCGTGCCTTCCTCGTGCAGTTTGAGGATGACTTCAGGGTCTTCAAGTCCCAGGCAGACATGGATGAGATTTCTGTAATAGTCTCTTGCCAGAGGGCCGGCCTGAAGCAGGGTGTTGAGCCGCTCAAACTGCCGATCGCTGATTTTTCCCTCTGTCGAAAGCAGGGTCAGGTAGGCGATTTCGGTCAGGAGGTTTTCGTCCGGTTTCATCGCAGACCCCGCAAACGTAAAGTCAGATTGACACACCTGGCCAGCCCGGCATGAATGCGGCTTACCGCTTTATAGGCCGCCTGCATGGAAAATCCGAATTGCTCGGCGATGCCTTCGAATGTCAGGTTTCGCTCGTAACGCAGGCGCAGAATCTTTTTTTCCCGGCTTGACAGTTTGGCGATGCACTTTTTTAAGACCTCGATTTGTTCCTGCATGAAAAGAAGACCTCGGCCGGACTCGGCTTCCTGCTGGATGAGTTCCATGGTCTCGGGGCTTAAGGATCGGATTCGTCTGTTCTTTCGCAGGAATGAGTGCACCTTGTACCTGGCGATGGTCAGTCCCCAGGCGACGAAGTTGCTGCCGTCGCGGAATTCGCCGAATTTGTTCCACATTTCGGAGAGGGTGTCCTGGAGGATATCGTCGGCGTCTGCGCGATTCGGGACCAGGTAGAGAATGAAGGCCTGAATCTGGCGCTGATTCGGGACCAGCAGCCCCATGAATCGCTTTGTTTCCTTGTTTTTCTCGCTGTTTTCCACGATTTCTCCGAATCCGTCAGGTGAAGCAAAATCTGCCTGCTTATTACTATTCACTGAACTACGGAAATCTCAACCGGAATTTTTCAAAAAAACAATTTTTTTGTTCTCCCGGCGACGATTCGCTTTTTTTAAACTATTTTGTCCGCGTTTTTTTTGAGAAATGACGGGACAGAAAAAAATTATCTTGCCTGATCGCGGGTGTTTCTGTAAGATTAGAATTCAACTTGGCTGCCTGTTTCACAGACGAGTAAAATTTCTCCATTGCCTGGAGGGGTTCTTATTCAAGCTGACTCAAGAAATTGAAGACGAAGACAGGAGGATTCGATGACCATGACATCCTCATTATTCAGACAAGCTCTTCCGGTCTTGATTGCGCTGCTTGTTTTCAGTGCGTGTTTTTCCCAGCCCGGGACAGCCGCCATCCAGAATCCGGATTTTGAAACCGGAGACCTGTCCGGGTGGACGGCTTTTTGCGAGGAATCGGCCAGTACCTTTTCCGTGATCGATTCGGATGCAGCCTCCGGCACCTACCATGTTCGAATCCAGATGGCCGATGTTGACCGGGCCCGGTTGAGTCAGTCGCTGACCGGTCTTGATAACGGGATTTATTCCCTGTCGGCGCGGGTTCAAAACAGCGGCGGGCAGACCTGCTGTTATCTGCGCGTATCCGGTTACGGCGGGCCGGAACAACGCGCCGCTCTGCCGACGGCTGCCGCCTGGAAGCAGATCCTGATCCGGGGTATCGAGATCACAAACGGCCGACTGGACCTGGCCTTTCACAGCGAGGGCGCTGCCGGGCACTGGTCTGCGCTTGACCAATTTGAACTGGTCCGGGACGGCGTTCCTTATACGCTGCTGATCGGGGGAGATATTACGGTCTTGTCCATGATTGAAGACGCGGGGGGGAGATTCCATGAAAACGGGATCGAGAAGGATTGCCTGGAGATTTTGAAAAACAAGGGGTGGAATATCGTCCGCATTCGCCTCTACAATGATCCCGGCAATCCCGCTTATACGCCGTCCAACCGGCTGCCGGCCGGCTATCAGAACCCGGCGGCGGCCCTGGCCCTGGCCCAGCGTGCCAAGGAGAAGGGGTTCCAGATCCAACTGAGTTTTCATTACAGCGACTACTGGACCAATCCCGGCAGGCAGGATAAGCCGCATGAATGGGAAGGGTACTCGTTCGTGCCGCTCAGGGGCGCCCTGTATGATTTTACCTACTCCTTTCTGCAGCAGATGGCTGCCCAGGGGACGGCGCCGGAATTTGTCAGCATCGGCAACGAGATTCCGGGGGGCCTCCTGTATCCTGACGGCAGCACCTCCAACTGGCCGCAACTGGCTGAACTGCTGACGGCCGGATATGAGGCCGTCAAAGCGGCATCCCCGACATCGCAGGTCATTCTGCATCTGGACGATGCCTGCGATTATGACAAGTATAATTGGTTCTTCGGCAATTGCGGCACTTATGGGATTCCATACGATATCATCGGGGCCTCCTATTATCCCTATTGGACACAGAGTACCATTGTTGAGCTGAAGACGTTTTTAGACGTGATCAGCCAGACCTTTGACAAACCGATTCTGCTTATGGAAACCGGCTACAACTGGAATCCGGTCCGCAGCGACGGGTATGTCGGGCAGCTTCAGAACAACGGCCCGATGCCTTATCCGAGCAGCCCGGAGGGGCAGCGGGATTTTATGCTCGAACTGTTCAGCGCGATTCCAACCGTCCAGGGCGGCCGCTGCATCGGGGATCTGTACTGGGATCCGGTGATGATTACCGTGCCCGGCGTGGGCTGGGAGCTCGGCGCTGCGAACGTTGTGGATAACACGACCCTGTTTGATTTTGAGGGACACGCGCTGCCGGTTCTGGATGCCTATTTGCATAACGGCGTTTATCTTCCGCCGGCTCCGGATCCTTCTTCGCCCGCTCCTCCGGTTCCGACGGCCCTTTACGGGTTTGAGGGCACCTGGGATGACGACAGCGGCAACGGCTACGACGGGACGAACGCCGGGGCCGTTTTTGTCGCCGGGAAGGTCGGCGCGCAAGCGGCGGGGTTTAACGGGACCAGTGCCTCGGTTTCGATCCCGGCTTCAGTGGCTTCGGATTTCACGGTTGCGATGTGGGTAAAGACTTCGGATACCGGCGGATACGGTAGTCCATGGACCTCCGGCAAAGGACTGGTAGACGGTTCGATCAGCGGGACGGGGGCTGACTGGGGTACTGCCGTGCTCGGCGGGAAATTTGCCCTCGGAATCGGCAATCCCGATACCACCATTGCGTCCTCGGCCGGTATTAACGACAATACATGGCACCATGTGGCGGCCACCCGGCACGCGGCGACCGGGGCGATGGCGGTTTATGTGGACGGTCTGCTCAGCGGCAGCGGGGCCGGTCCGGTCGGGGCGAGAACGCCGTCTACGCTTCGGATCGGCAGCCTTCGGACGGGAACCGGCTTTTTGAACGGCGCGATCGATGAGGTTCGTCTTTACAGCCGGGTTCTCAGCGCCGCGGAGATCGCCGCTCTGCCCGGACCGCCGCCAGCGCCATCCGGGCTGACCGCCACGGCCGGCGATATGAAAATCCTTCTCGAATGGGAGGGTTCAGGCCGGGCCTCAAGCTATCTTGTGAAACGCGCCTCCGACAGCGGCGGACCTTATACGACTGTCGCGTCGGTGGCCAGGACGACTCACTATACGGATGGGGGTCTGAGCAACGGAACGACCTATTATTATGTGGTCA
>JAHDQI010000258.1 GCA_018433925.1 Phycisphaerae bacterium
GCCCTTCTTCCTCATCCAGCGCCCAGTAAGCGGTAAGCCCCCGGATATGCAGAGTCACCGTCACCGCCTGCGGACTGTTCAGCGCATTGGGATCAACCACAGAAAACGTATACCCATGCGTTCCCACAGGCAGTCCGGCACCATCCACCGATACGGTCACCGGCTCGCTTTCTCCGCGCCCCAGCGTCCCCGAAACCGGCTCGATATGGAGCCACCCCGGCATCGGTGCCTCGGACGCAATGAACCAATCCAGAACCCCGCTGCCGGAGTTTCCTATAATCAGTTCTTCAGAATTCGGAATGAATCCCTCTGCTGCGCTGAAAGAGAGGGTTTGCCGGGAAGGAAGAATCAAAGGACCTGCCCAAACCTCGGTCAGCCAGTTCTGCGAAAGGACAGCCAGATCCTCCTGGCCAATCGACCCGTCCCCGTTGCCGTCGCAGGCGATGTTGAAATCAGGGTTGCCCTCGGCCGTCATCAGCCAGTGGTAGGCCAGCGACTCCAGATCTTCCAGACCCACTCCGTCCGGACAGGAAAAATCACCATTCCTGCCGTGTTCCCATGACAATTTTGGATAGTTAATCCCATCCACACACATCCGCCAGATATTGTTCGGCCCGTCAGACCCATCATCCACAAAATCCCAGTCCACAAATGAATCCCGCTGCTTCATCTGGCCATCCGTAAGCGGTTCCCCATATCCATTATCCGGCCCGGCTGTATTTAAAAAATAACAGGAATTAAATACACCATTCTCATTATCATCAGAGCCAAGAAAACCACCTGAATAACGTAGCCCGCTGACAGTACCATAAGAGTAACAGTTTATGATACTGCCGGAGATATTCCGTCCGCACAGCCCGCCAAGAACTTCTTCTCCGTTGAGGACATCTCCGTAGGCATAACAGTTTAGGAGGGTTCCCCAATAATTCCTTCCGCACAGCCCACCAAGAGATCGGCTGTCGCGATGATTAATAGATGAATCTCCGCTGACCGTCCCAGTCGATAAAGAATTCTTAATCGAGCTGATATAATTATTCCCGCATAGACCGCCTACATTGTAGGTGCCGTAAACAGCACAGTCAGATCGGCACTGAAGGATAGCTGAGCCAACATGATAACCGACCAATCCTCCAACCATTTCATATCCGGTGATCGAACCGGAAACACTGCAGTTTATAATAGTAGCTCCGGGAATAGGGGGCGGTGGTAACTGCCCTGACGGTGGACCGTCATAAACATACCCGTTTCTCCCTATCAGTCCTCCCATGCAATTATAGGAAGTGAATGGATACCAATGATTATTAATAAGATGATCATAAATGAATATATTTTTTAAGTGCAAATTCTTAATAGTGGCAC
>JAHDQI010000416.1 GCA_018433925.1 Phycisphaerae bacterium
AACCGCTCGGCATAGGCGTTGAGATTAGGGCTGTGTGCCGGCAGTTTGACAGGCTCTACGCCGTTGTCCCTGAAGATGTTAGAAAAGCCGGCTGTATTATACAGGGGGTCCCGGTCATGGATCAGGTATTTCTTGCCTCGGAGGAATCCATCCTCACAGTCCGTCAGACCCCGTGCGACCTGCAGCATGTAATTCCCCTCCGGCTGAGGCTTGATGGGGGAAAAGAAGACCTTCCGACTGGCCAACTCGATCACGAAGAAGACGGTACATCGGACCAATTTTCTACCAATGAGAAGCTCCACAGTAAAGAAGTCACAGGCTGCAAGAACATCCAAATGGCTTTGGATAAATTCATGCCAGGTGGAGCGGATGGTCAAATCCGGTTCGGGATCATAGCCGTTTTCGAGGAGGATATTCTTCACGCTGGACCGGCTGACCTGATATCCGAGATAAAGAAGTTGGTCGGTGATTTTCTGGTAGCCCCAGCGGGGATTTTCCTGCTTGAGTCGGATCACCAGGGCAACCACTTCCTTCATAATTGGCGGCCGTCCGACGTTACCGCGATTGGCACTGCCGTCATACTTTTGGGCAACCAACTTTCGGTACCAGCAGATCACCGTATCCGGTGTAAAGAGAACGGTGGTCTTATGGAGCATCTCCCGGCTAAGCCGCTTGGCTCGGGCTGCCAGTCGCATCCGCTGTGAATCGTCCAGGAGTATCCGTCTGTTTTGCTTTTCCTGTTGCTCTATAAGCACCCGCACCTGTTCCTTAAGGTAATCAATCGCATGGTAAAGCTCCCTATCAATACACCAGGCCACACAGGTGACCATCGCAAGCCAAAACCGCTGTTTCATGAGTCCCTTCCATTCGCCATCATAAAAAACAGCAGATTATAGCATCGCTCTTTTTGAAGAAAAGTCAAATATCGACAAATGGGAGGATATTTGAGCCGGCAGCCGCTGGAATTTTTGAAAACCAGGAGGGCTATGAGGCTGAAATATCAAAGCACATGATCCAGAAAGTATCGCGGCGTAACAATAGCCACATTCAGATAGGTGCCGATTTTCAGCAAATGTTTATCGCCGCTGATAATGTACTTGCTCTTCGAGGCGATCGCGCAGGCCAGGAACTTATCATCGTCCGGGTCTTCACAGACAGGTGTCTCAAAGGAGTGGGAGGGCACCATCTCCGATTCGATGAAAAGCAGTTCAAAGATTGAATCTATATTCAGGCGCTCATATTTCAACCCAAGTTCGTTAATAACCCGCCTGTATTCTTCGAGGATCTCCTCAGAGACGGCAATCTGAATCTTGTCGTTCTGCCATGCCTTAAGGATTCTATACGGCGGCCCGCTGAAAAAAATGCCGGAAACAAAAACATTCGTGTCAATCACAACCCGGCTTTTCACTTGCGGCCTCGAACCTTGGCAATGGCATCCGAAACATCTTTCGGTTCCAATCCGGCTTTTTTCGCTTCCTTGCGAGCCCGGGTGATTAGCTTGCTAAACTCCTGTTTGGAAGGGGCGGAAATCGTTTTCAGGATAACTGCGTCTTTTTCCCCCAAGACGAGGAATTGACATCCATTTTCTAAACCAAGTGCCTTCCGAACGACCTCTGGAATTACGACTTGCCCTTTTGAGGACATTTTGGTTGTTGCTAAGTTTTTCATGATCCTGCACCTTTTCTCAATTACTCAATAATATAATCTTACCAGTAAGATTATATAGAATAGCCAACGCTTATTCAAGTGGAAAGATCAAAATATTTTCCATCTGATTGGAATTACTGTTCCAAAATTCTTCGGATGTTGATTTTAACGCTGCCATGGCAGTTTTTGCTACTTTTTTTGGGCGAAGTTTCAAATATTTTTCCTCGATCTGAATACTTTACTCTGCTATCATCCCTCCATGGATTAGTTATTTTTTGACAACCATGATCGAATTACCAGGATGCTTTTATGAAACCTAAACCCCATACCATGCTCTTAATGATGCTGGCCGGATGGATCAACCGCCACCAGCAGGATATGATCGAGTACCTAAAGACGGAGAACAAAATCCTCCGGGAAAAACTCGGCAAGAAGCGTCTACTGCTCAATGACAGCCAGCGACGTCGCCTGGCCATCCTCGGCAAAAAGCTCAGCCGAAAGGCCCTGGCTGAAGTTTGCCAGATTTTCTTTCCGGAGACCATTCTTCGCTGGCATCGGATGCTGGTCGCCAGGAAGTATGACGGGGCCAAACGCCGTGGGATGGGCCGGCCCCAGATTTCCGATGAATTGCGGGCTGCAATTATGGACGTTGCCAAAGACAACCGCGACTGGGGCTACATCCGCATTCAGGGCCAGCTCAAATACCTGGGTTTCAAGGTCTCCATCGCCACCATCGGGCGGGTTCTCAAGAAGGCCGGCCTGGAACCCCAGCCGGATCGGAAACGCAAAACCACATGGGCGGAGTTCATAAAGACTCACTGGCAGTCGCTCAGCGCGTGCGACTTTTTCACGACGGAAATTTATACGGTCAAGGGCCTGACCCAATACATGGTTTTTGTGGTCATTGACTATGCCACCCGCAAAGTAGAAATTGCCGGAATTGTGGAGCAGGCCTATGACGACTGGATGAAGCAGATCGCCAAAAATCTGACCGATCCGTTCTGCGGCTTCCTGAAGGACAAGAAATACCTGATTCGTGACCGCGACCCGTTCTATACCGAGGGCTTTATTGAGATGCTCAAGGCCGGCGGCGTTAAATCCGTCAAGTCCATGCCCCTGGCACCAAACTTCAGCCCGTTTGTGGAGCGGTTCATCCGCAGTATCAAATCCGAATGCCTGGACCGGATGATCATCCTGAGCGAGGCCCACCTGCGATATTGTATCGAACAATATATTGCCCATTATCACACCGAGAGGGCGCATCAATCGCTGGACAATACCATCATCGAGCCACCGCCCCAGGGCACCGGTGATATCATCCGTCAGGAACGGCTTGGCGGGCTGCTGAAATTCTACAGGAGGGCGGCCTGAATGGGGTGGATGACTTTTGATAAGGTACTAAGGCAGGCCGGCAGGGGGGCAGCAGGGCGGTCGAAAGGCAATTTCGGCGGTCATTATAAAAAGGTTCTGTCTCGGTCGATATCCCCTCAAATCCGCACACGTACTATTCAAAACTCACCCCTAATTGCACCATTCCGGACTGGTTTACCCCAGAAGTAGATACTCTCAAAAACCGGTATAATACGCGCAATAAATCGGGATGATACGTAAAGATATACATCGCGATGCCGGTATCATACGCGGTAGCCAGTGAAAACAGGAGGTATTACAAGGCAATATGCATACAAGTGTAACTCATTGATAAAAAAGGGAATATGGCTTTTTCATACTAAAAAACGAGATCTCGTATAGCGACACTAAAGACCTAAAATATCGCTGTTAACCGCTAGGTCGTAGGTTCGAACCCTACTCGGGGAGTTGTCGTAAGTTACGCT
>JAHDQI010000184.1 GCA_018433925.1 Phycisphaerae bacterium
AAAACTGAATACAAAAGCCCGGTCATCCCCCGAAGACGGGGATCGGGAATCCGGAGAAAAAAAGGAGGCAAAATGCAGGAAAGCAAACCAAGCTACTCGACCCGCCCAATCTTCTTCTCCTTGGATACCACCCAATCCCCGTCAACACAAAGCGACTTCGAAGCCGTGGAAAAAACGGAAAAAATCGGAGCAAAAGCGGCAATTTTTGGACAAAAAGTGGAAAAAAAACTGACCAAAACGGACAAAAAAGGACAAAGAGTGGACAAACTTGGCGTCAGGAAAAATACCTACAAAACCGCGTTTCCAGCCCAAAAACCCGGAAATTCGAGGTTTCCGCTTTTTTCTCAGCCTCGCCTGCTCCGGCAGGCTCTTGCCAATCCCCCAAAACCAACTATACTGCCGTCTATCGAGAACCCTATGGAGAGGATCAGACGATGAACAAGGCAAGTCTACTGAAACGGTTCCTTCCGGTATTTGTTTCTGCCGCGGCCGCGGCGCTGTTCTGCGCGGGCTGCCGGAGCATGGAAATCGGCCTGAAGGAGTCGCTCGGGATCCCCAAGCGGGAACAGATGGTCAGCGAGGTGACCAAGGCGCGGGACGCCCAGAACGAGGCGAAGGAACAGTTTTCCTCGGCGCTGGAGCAGTTCAGCGCGGTGCTGAGCTATGAGGGCGGCGACCTCGAAAGCCAGTACAAATCCCTGAACGCCGAGTACGAGAAAAGCCGGTCGAAGGCCTCCGCCGTGGCCGGCCGCATCGAGCGGGTCAAAGAGGTCTCGGCCGCGCTGTTTAAGGAATGGGAACAGGAGCTCGATCAGTACAGCAGCGACCGGCTGCGTCAAAGCAGCGAGGCCAAACTGCGGCAGACCCGCCTTCGGTATGACAAGCTGATGACCGCGATGGAACGGGCCCGCGACAAGATCGACCCGGTGCTGTCGGCCTTCCGGGACCAGGTGCTGTTTCTCAAGCATAACCTCAACGCCCAGGCCATCGCCTCGCTGCAGAATGAGCTGGATGTCATCGAGTCGGAAATCGCCCTGCTCGTGCGTGAAATGGAGGCCTCGATCGCCGAGGCAAACCTGTTTATCGAACAAATCACCGGCCTTGCGCCGATTCAGGAAAGGGAGATGCGCTGATGACCAGTCCGAAGATGCCCCACCCGGGCCACAATAAACACCTGTGCTACCTGACGAACCTGCACTTTCACCAGAGCCACTGGAGTGAATACAAAAAGCTGGTCGAGGGCGCCCAGTACGTCTGCAAACTGTGCGGACGCAGCGCCGCCGACAAAAATCGCCTCTGCCGCCCGGTCAAATTGTAAGGGTCAGATGTTTTCTTTCACGAACTGCACGGCCAACCCGAGCACCGCATCATCGAGCACCTTCGAGCGGTCCACCCGCAGGACGCGTCCGATCTTGATGCGGGCATACGAGCCCTTCTGCTGGGCCAAATGCGAAGTTCGCGGGAAGTTTAGCTCGACTTCCTGGCCCGGCCGCACCGGCGTGGTCATGGGCACCGTCACATACGCCCCGCCCTTGCTGACATTGACGCTGCGGCCGTTGAAAAAGCGATTGGCCTGGGGCAGCCACATGCTGACCGGCCAACTCAAATCCGTTCGCACATCCCTACGCTGATCGACGAGAGTACTTTCCATAGTTCCATTCTCCAATCTTTGAGTAAACATAATCGCCATACCCTGTATTATCGTCACCGTTAACATGGAGAATATAGAAAAAATGGGGAATTAGGGTAAATTGAGGAAAATATTTTAATTTTTCAGTCCATTTTTTCTTGCCGGCGTTTTTTATCGGTCCTTCGGCCGGGCGGCGGGCTATGTTTTCATGGAATCAATCTGCAGAAACGCGATGGGCAGGAAGATGGCGATTGGGGCCCAGACCCAGATTTCGGGATAGATCCGGCCGCCGATGGGCTCGGTGGCCAGCAGTTTGCAGAGGAAGGTAACCACGAAACAGCTCAGCGTGATGATAAAGCTGATCGAGATGGCCGACTTCATGTCCCTGGGGTCGCGGCAGACGAGGACGGGCAGGGCCACCATCAGCAAAATCAGGTTCATGATGGGATCGACGATGCGGGCGTGTTTCTGCATGACCAGCTCGGCCATATCGGTTGTTCGCGTGCCGGGATTTTCGATGAGGGCATCGAGTTGGCGCAAACTCAGGAGGGACTTGTATCCTTCCTGGCGGCGCAGGGGGATCTGGTCGGGGGTCAGATCGCTGGGCAGAAACGCCATCGGTTCGACGATGGGGGACTGGGGGATTTCCGTCATTTCGGCGAGCACATTCATGCGTCGGCCGGACTCGAGCAACCAGCCGGCCCGGGCTGAATCGTAAACGGCCCGCTCGGCCTCGGCCTGGCCGATTACATTCCAGCGCTGGGTCTGGGGATCGGACCGTCGAAGAATGACAAAGGGCGCGAGCAACGCCTTTTTCGTTTCGTCATATTCCCGGCAACAGATCAGGTTGCCGAAACTGTCGCTCATGAACCAGACGGCGTAGCGTCTGCCTTCGCCGACTTCATCGTGCTGCAGGGTCAGGTCCTGGGCCAGGCGCGGGATGATGAGCTCTTCATCGACGACCAGCAGTCCGGTCAGCAGCACCGCCAGGAGCAGAATGGGGGCCAGGACTCGCTTGAGACTTGTGCCGGAGGCCATGACGGCGATCAGTTCATTGTTTTTGGTCATGCGGGCGAGGGAGAAGACCGCGGCGATGACGGTGATCATGCTTGCGAGGTATCGGAACCACAGGGCAATGCGCGGGCCGTAATAGGCCAGGATATTGCCCATGACGGCGCGGGCGCCCTGATCGGCCCGTTCGGCAAACTCGTCCAGGTTGACAAAGAGGTCGAGCGTTACGCACAGGCCGATCAGCACAAAGAAGGCGATCAGGTAGCCGATCAGGAAGTTTTTGGCAACATATTGGTCCAACAGTTTCATTCGGTCTGCCCAGTCCTTAAATCCGTGCCAGTTTGCGATATACAAACGCCGCCAGCAGCGAGAGGAGGGCCAGCCCGGCCCACATCACGCAGACGCCGATCCAGGCGGGGGCGGAGGGGTTTTTGGTCAGTTGCTTGCCGGACATAATAAAGACGATCAGGATGCCGGCGGGAATGGTGCTGACGCCGAAGGCGCTGAGCACATGGCCGCCGCGAAAGAGAATGCCCAGGCAGATTCCCATAAGGATCAGGGTGATGCATCCGACGCCGAAGACAAGCCGGGAATGGAGCTCGGAGGTGATCTGGTTATCGACCTTAATCAATTCCCGTTGGAGATTGTCCCGCATGGCCCGCAGCGAGGCGGACGGCTCGGCGGCCAGCGCCGCCGGATCGGAGCCGGTCCGGAAGAGCGTCTGAAGGAGGCGGTCCGGTCCCAGTCCCTCGGCAATCGCCTCGGGCAGGGGCAGTTCGGCAATCACTTTCTGCTGGGCCGTCCCGGTTACGGTCGGGGACCGCTGCCAATAGGGCAAATCGAGTTTGAGTTCCAAGCCGCGGTCAATGCGGTCGTCCTCAAGCAGGATCTGTCCCTCGTCGCAGGTATAGGTGCAATACAATTCATTGTCGCGATAGCGGTTGTACTCGAGCAATTGAATCGGGCCGCTGAGGTCGATGCGCCGGGGGCTGTCGAGACGGTATCCGCCGGCCCGGAAGAGGAAGTCTCTTCCGCCGTCGGCGCTGCGGAGCCGCACGTATTCATTTTCGGCCGCGAGGGTTTTTTGAATCTGCCCGGCGAGCCGTTCGATCGCAAGCTGGGCGCGGGCCGTCAGGGCCGCATCATAAATGGGCCCGAATCGCATCTTGTCGGCTCGGATTCGTTTGAGCTGTTCGATTTTTTGGAATTTGATTTTGTCGGCCAGCAGCGAGGGGGCCCGAAAGGTAAACATGCTGCGTCCGATGCGGACGGGCTGATCCTCGTCAAAGCGGATGGTCTCTTCTGCCAGGACGGTGATTTCATGTCGATCGCGTCGGCTTTCGATGTCCACGTAGGCATTTTGTACGGACATCATGCGGGGCATTCGGCCGTCCTTGATGTCGAGGATGACCAGGTCCTGAAGCAGGTTGCCGGGCAGGAGGGCCCGCTCGGCATAGAGTTTGTAGCGGCCTCCCGGCAGGTCGTAATAGCCCTTTCGCTGGATATTGCGGAAGAGAATCTGCTGGGCGTCGGCCCGGACGCGGTATTCGCTGCGGTGGATGAAGGCGGGGGTAATGTAGAAGCTGAGCAGGAGATTGGCCATGGCCGCCAGCAGCGCCAGGGACAGGCCGGGATAGATGAGGGAACGAAAGCGGATGCCGCTGACTCGGCAGGCGTCCAGTTCGCGGTCGGCGGCAAAGCGTCCGTAGGTCATCGCCGCTGAAAACAGGGCGCTGATGGGGATTACGAAGGTCAGGGTAATCGGGCAGAAATCGCCGATTAAACTGATCATCTGCCGGGGGCCTACGCCGTATTCCTTAATCATGGGCACAAGCAGGCCGATGCTGAGCATCAGCGTCAGGGCAATGGTCGCCAGGACGAAGATTCGCAGCAATTCCTTAAATAAATAGCGATGCAGGATAAAAACCATCGGTATTCCGTTCCATTTTCGGTCTTGAATGCCGATCATTGTCTCCAAAGCCCCCTGAATTGCAACAAAAAACACCGGGCGCCGGTCGGCAGCGGGGTTGATGGGATTCGGACCTGTAAAAATTTGGGAAAATTTATCTGAACAAACAAGAATGATTCCTATATAATAGGCAAACGACGCGAAGAGTTTCGATGGGAAGAGATGCGGTTGAAGGGAAAAAAGACAACGTTAGATGACTTTCGGCGGAAATGCAGAGAGCACAACCTCAGCATGACGCCTCAGCGTCTGGCTATTTACCAGGTGCTGATGAATGCCACGGATCACCCCTCGGCCGAACAGGTTTTTCAGGAGGTAAAAACCGCCTTTCCGGATTTGTCGATTGATACCGTTTATCGAACGCTGGCCACTTTTTCCCAGATTGGAGTGATCCGTGTTGTGGAAGGTTACGGGCAGGCCAAACGATACGATCCGGATATGGAATCCCATCATCATTTTCGATGCACCGAATGTGATCGGATCGTTGACTTCCGCGAGAAATCGTTTGACAATCTCCCGATTCCGGCCATAATCAAAAATCAAGTTGTGGTGTCTCATGTAAAGGTTATTCTTGAGGGAGTTTGTGAGCAATGCCGAAAGGGGTGAAAAAAATTTTCGTGTATAAATCAGAATTATTCTTAAACAGGAATAATTCTTAATATAAAAGGTCTGATTATCATGAAAAGTTCATTTGAGGAGATCTAAAAAATGAAAGAAAAAAGACTGACCACGAATACAGGGATCCCGGTTAGCGACAATCAGAATTCGCTGACGGCCGGGGAACGGGGCCCCACGCTGATGCAGGATCACATTCTGTTTGAAAAACTGGCGCATTTTAACCGGGAACGCATCCCCGAACGCGTCGTCCACGCCAAGGCGGTTGGGGCTCACGGTACCTTTACCGTCACCCATGATATCACTCGCTACACCCGGGCCAAACTCTTTTCGGAGATCGGGAAGAAAACCGAGATGTTCGGCCGTTTTTCCACGGTCGCCGGGGAAAAGGGATCGGCCGACACGGTCCGTGATGTCCGGGGTTTTGCCCTGAAGTTTTACACGGAAGAGGGCAACTGGGACATGGTGGGCAATAACACGCCGACCTTTTTCATCCGTGACGCGATGAAGTTCCCGGACTTTATTCACACGCAGAAGCGTGACCCGCAAACGAATGCCAAAAATGACACGATGCAGTGGGATTTTTGGTCGCAGGTTCCCGAAGCCCTTCACCAGGTGACGATCCTGTTTTCTGACCGCGGCATTCCGCGGGGCATCCCGTATATGAACGGGTACGGCAGCCACACGTACAGTTTCATCAATGCGAAAAACGAACGGTTCTGGGTCAAGTTTCACTTTAAAACCCAGCAAGGTATCCAGTGCATCATGCAGGACGAGGCCGACGAAATTGCCGGCCGGGATCCGGATTACCATACCCGGCAGTTGTTCGAATTGATCGCAAAGGGCCAGTATCCCAAGTGGACCTTTTCTGTGCAGATTATGCCCGAAGAAGAGGCCGAAACCTACCAGTGGAACCCGTTTGACCTGACCAAGGTCTGGCCGCACGGGGATTATCCGCTGATCGAGGTGGGGGTGCTGGAACTGAACCGCAACCCGGAGAATTATTTCGCCGAGGTCGAACAGGCGGCCTTCTCTCCGGGCAACGTGGTGCCGGGGATTTCCTTTTCGCCGTGCAAGATGCTCCAGGCCCGAATCGTTTCCTATTCTGACGCGCACCGGTACCGACTGGGCGCCAATTATGAAGGGCTTCCGATCAACCGTCCCAAGTGTCCCGTGCATAATTATGAGCGGGACGGGGCCATGCGATTTGACGGCAACGGCGGATCGTCGGTTATCTACGAACCCAACAGCTTCGGCGGCCCCAAGGCCGACGCCTCTTATGCCGAGCCGCCGCTGAAAATCTCCGGGGACGCTGACCGGTATGACCAGAAGCGCGGGGTCGATGCCGATTATGTCCAGCCGGGCAACCTGTTCCGGCTGATGACCCCGGATCAGCAAAAACGGCTCATTCAGAATATCGCCGGCAGTCTGAAGAAAGTGCCCACAGACCTGCAGAAAAAAATGGTGGCGCATTTCAGCAAGTCGGACAAACACTACGGGGGCGGAATCGCCCAAGAACTGGGCTTATCCTGAGTCGAACAAGAACGATCCGGCAGGATCAAAAATAAGGTTGTCGTTTTTTTTTAAAACCTTATACTAAAAACATTGAAGAAAGGATCCAGACCATGGAAACAGAGAATTACAGATTGCCTTTGATCGGTGATAAAGCCCCTTCTTTTGAAGCGGAGACCACGCAGGGTCCGCTTCATTTTCCGGATGATTACAAGGGGAAATGGGTAATTTTCTTTTCTCATCCGGCGGACTTTACGCCGGTATGCACGACGGAGTTTATGACGTTCGCGTCCATGCAGGAGGAGTTCAGGAAACTGAATACGGAACTGCTGGGCCTGTCGATCGACAGCACGTTCAGCCACATTGCCTGGCTGCGAACCATCAAAGAGAAAATTGTTTACAAAGGGATGAAGGATATTGAAGTGAGCTTCCCGGTCATCAGCGATTTGACGATGGACGTCTCGAAGAAATTCGGGATGCTTCAGCCCTGCGCCAGCAACACGCAGGCGGTTCGGGCCGTCTTCCTGATTGATCCGAAAGCGATTGTTCGGGCGATTTTGTATTATCCGCTTGAAAACGGGCGAAATATGCAGGAGGTCAAGCGTCTGCTGATTGCCATGCAGCATTCCGATGAGCACAAGATTGCCACGCCCGCCAACTGGCAGCTCGGCGACGATGTGATTGTGCCCCCGCCGGGTTCCTGCGGATCGGCCCGCGAACGGGTTGAAAAGGCCGGTGAGGATTACGAATGCCTGGACTGGTTTATCTGTCTGAAAAAATGTCCCCATAAATAATCTGATTACAAGGAGACCCATGATGGCAAAAAGCGAACGAGAAGACAAAAAGAAAAAAGTCATCGAAGTGCTTAACAAGGCCCGCGCGATGGAGCTGCAGGCGATTGCGCAGTACATGAACCAGCATTACGGGCTGGACGACATGGACTTCGGCGAGCTGGCGGCGAATATGAAGCTGATCGCGATTGACGAGATGCGTCACGCCGAAAGCTTCGCGGAGCGGATCAAGGAATTGGGCGGCGAACCGACGGTTGACCCCCTTGAAAAGGCGCAAAAGGGACAGGATGTCGGAAAGATTTACGCCTTTGATACCCACCTGGAAGATTATACGGTGGACGTGTATAACGAATTTCTTATCGTTTGCCGGGACAACGGCGACAGCGTCAGTATGAAGATTTTTGAAACGATTATCGAAGAGGAACAGTCCCATTTGAATTATTTCAGCAATATCGCTGAGCATATCAAGAAGATGGGCGATCATTATCTGGCCCGCATTGCCGGAACCTCTTCTTCGACCGGACTGGCGCACCAGGGCTTTTATATTCGCGAGCAAGGCGCGTAACCGAGCAATCGGCCGGAACAGAAGGATCCTTTCTGCTGCTTTCGAAGGCGGACGGGCGATCTATGCGTGTCCGCCTTTTCGTTTCACACATTCCTCCAGAATGGCCTCCGTGGCCGTCGCCCCGAACCGCGTGCAGCCGATTTCGCGAACCTTTAATGCCGTATCCAGATTCCGCACGCCCCCGGCCGCCTTGACCTGTACCTTGTTCGATACGGCCGCACGCATCAGCCGTAAATCCTCCATCGTGGCCCCGCCGGCGGCAAAGCCCGTTGAGGTCTTGACCCAGTCGGCTCCCGCTTCCTCGCAAAGCCGGCAGGCAATTCGTTTCTGCTCCTCGGTCAGGTAGACATTTTCCAGGATTACCTTAACCTTTACGTTGTGCTGATGGGCGAGCTTCACTACCGTCCGGATCTCCTGTCTTACATAATCCAAATCCCCGCCGCGGAGTTTTCCGATATTGAGCACCATATCCAGCTCCACCGCCCCGTCCCGGATTGCCTGCTGCGTCTCGAAGACCTTGGTCTCGGTCCGGTTGTATCCGTGCGGAAAGCCGATCACCGTTGTCGGCCGCACGCCCGATCCCTGCAATTCCCTCACGACCAGCGGCAGGGCTGCAGGGGAACAGCATACACTGGCCGTCTTGTACTTTTTGGCGATCTGACAGCCCCGAACGATCTCCTCCTCGGTCAGTTCCGGCTTCAGCAGAGAATGGTCGATCATCCCCGCGATCTCTTCACACGTCCATTCCATTTCGATTCTTCCTCAAAAAGGTGCAGGGTCATTTCTCTGAATTGCTTGTATCGCTGTTATATATTTCAACTGCGATTTTTAGATCCCCATTCGGCTGTTGTTCCCAGATGGTTACATATTTTCCGACGGATTCCGTCGGCTCATTTTGGCCCGGCAGGATGACCGCCTGGCGGAATGTTCCGATCTCATAGACATACCGGCCGCTGCTTTTGACATCCAGCGTGGTCGATTCCAGCGACTCAAACTTCAATCCCAACGATAGAATCGCTTCGGTCTTGCGCCGCAGATTCTCTTTTCCTTTTACCATGGGATAAGACTGGGGCATGGAAATGATATCTTCCGTATAATATTGCAACATGGTATCAACCTCACCGGCCAAAAACGCAGTTTCCGCCTTTCGGCCGATCATTTCCACCCTGACCTTCAGCTTTTCTTCTCTTTGCGTGCCTGTATGAGCACATCCGCCAAGAAAAACCAATGCAAAACCTGAGATAAAAATCATCCTCCATTTTTTCATAGCCGGCTCCTTTCAGTTATTCTCAAAAGTCTTCGTGACCGGGAGGATGTTTACAAACTCTGTTGTCGAAACAGCAGTTGCGAAAACAGATACAGGTCATTTTTCCAAACCGCGAAATCGTGCCCCCCGGAATCGACATGCCAGATATGCGGCACATTGTTTTTCTTCAGGTACGCATGGAGATCCCGGCTGATTCGGATCAGGCCGTCCTTGTCGCCGCAGGAAATCCAGAGCCGTTTTAACTGTTCGGCGGTCCCGGCCGGATCGGGCACTAATTCTTCGGGATTCTTTGTATTGGGCGCCGAGGAAAATCCGCCGACCCAGGCGAAAACATCGAGATTGCCCAGGCCGAAGTTGAGAGACTGGCCGCCCCCCATGGAAAGCCCGGCCAGGGCCCGGCTTTCGCGGTTTTTCTTCACGGAGTATTTGGATTCGACGAACGGGATTACATCGTCCAGCAGGTCCTTTTCAAAATCGGCGAAGGCCTGCTGGTTCTCCGGCGCGAAAATATTGCCTTCGGCCCGGTCCTTCTTCCTGGCCCGGCCGTTGGGCATGACCACGATCATCGGAACCAGTTTTTTCTCTGCATACAGATTGTCCAGAATCACCTGCGGCCGGGCGTTTTTCTGCCATTCGGTCTCCTCCCCGCCGATGCCGTGTAAGAGGTACAGGACCGGGTAGCGGTTCCGGTCCGAGTATCCCGGCGGTGTATAGACCAGCATCTTTCGCCGGGTGCCTACGGTTTTGGAATCATATTCAACGGTTTCGATTTTACCCCGCGGGATTTTCTCCCGTTCTTTGTCAAATCCCTCCGGCGCCGGCGGAAAGGCCGGTTTATCATCCGGGCCCAGCACAATCGGCTCTCCCCTACGCGGCCGACGCGGCGGAGTCGGCGGCACCGGCTGAGCGGCGGTTTCCGCAACACGCTTGATCACCAGTTCTTCGGTGATAAAATCTCCGACCTTTCTTTTCAGTTGGATGTTGTCGTCGGCGACTTTGCCCTCGTAGCGGATTCGAAGTTCCATTCCTCCAAACGGCAGGTTTTCCACAAAAGACAGCAGATCTCCCTCGACCTTTCCCTCCGTCAGGTCCACCTCCTGCTTTTCGCCGCCGATCTCGGAGAGGGCCGTGCCGGTGATAACCGTTCCCTCCTGCCGGAGAATAAAGGTGTACTTCTGCATCCCGATCTGCGTGTCAAATTCGGCCTTCCAGGTCCCGCTGACATCCGCTGCCAAAGCCGATTCCGCAAAGATCCCAACGCTTAACAGAACAAACAGAATGGATATTCTCGTTCGCATCCTCATCTCCCGTTTTTATACCCAGATCGTTACATATTTACCGGCGGATTCCGTCGGCTCATTCTTTTGCTGACCTGTTGTCCTTTCAATGATTCTCAAATGCCTGTACCGCCGGGAGGGCGTTTCCTTCCGGATCAAAGAGGGCCGTGCCGCCGTTGTTCCAGACGAACAGGCCCTCTGTGGGGATGGCCTCCGGGTACCACCACTGGACGCCGAGGCCGCGGCCGTCCGGGGTCTGCCGTACGGTGCGGATCAGCTCGGCCAGAAAATCCCGCTGGCCCTCCGGCGAGATCGGCCAGGCCATTGTTTCGGTATCCTTCCACTTTTCATCCCTGCCCCGCCACGGATAAGCCGTCTCTACGACGAAGATATCCTTTTGGAACCGGGCGGCCGTTTTATGCAGGTTCTCCCGGAGGTCGGCCATTGTGCCGTGCCACCACGGGTAAAAGCTCAGTCCGATGATGTCGAAATCCACCTCCTGCTTTTCGAGGTTTGTAAAAAACCATTCGGTTGTTTCCCAGCGGGCTCCCTGATCGATATGGATTACGATTTGGACGGATTCCTTTTCGTCCAGCGGTTTTCTGACCCCGGCTATGCCGGCTTTGAGCAGCGCGGCAAACCGCCGCCATTGTTTTTGTTTTTCTTCCTCACTGCCGCCATCGAGGCGTCCTTCGGGCCAGAGAAAGCCCGGTGTGATTTCGTTGCCGACCTGAACCATCTCCGGCAGGATTCCTTCCGACTTGAAGGCCGCCATGACCTCGGCCGTGTAGTCCTGAACCTGATTGACGAGGGCCGGGAAATCCAGGTCTTTCCACGCCTTCGGCTTGATCTGCTTGCCCGGGTCGGCCCAGGTATCGGAATAATGCAAATCCAGCAGGAGTTTGGCGTTTGCCTCTTTGATGCGCCGGGCCAGTTTCAATGTATAGGGCAGGTCCTGCACGACGGCGTTTCGGTAGTCGGGATTGACGAACAGGCGCAGGCGAAAACAGTTGCCCCCGTGATTTTTGAGGATTTCGATCAGGTCGCCGGGCCGTCCGTCATCCTTAAAGACCGCTGCGAGTTCCTCCATCCGGCTGAGCATGGAGATGTCCGCTCCGAGCAGAAACGGGCGCTTTTTTGCCGGGTCGGCGGCACATCCGGCCAGGGCCGCCAGTGCGATCATAAGCCATTTGTACATAAAGACCTCCAGCTTCTTTGGGAGTGGTTTTTCCCTTTTTCACTTGCGCCTCCGGGTCCACCGGCGGCCGCCGGGGGCGGCCTTTGTTGTCCGGAATTGAGCGAATTAATTCGTCAAAATATGGTCTTTTCCCTTCCTATTTCGGACCCATGACCTATAATTCTTTTGTTTTTATGCCCTGAACCCAAAAACTTAATGGAGGATCTCGACAATGACTGATTATTCCATCAGCCCCGCCGGAGAAAAATTTCCGATTCCGTCCCAGGAAGAATACGCCGCCGAGATGCAGCGGCTTGAGCTGCTCACGGAGGCCGCCCGGAAGGACGGCCAAGAGGTTGTCGTTGTGATGGGCGTCGGTTTTGTGGGGGCGGTGATGGCCGCCATCGTAGCCGATACGGTTGACAAGGGCACCGGCAAGCCGTCCAAGTTTGTCATCGGCTGCCAGCGGCCCAGCCCGCGCAGCTACTGGAAGATCCCGCTGCTGAACAAGGGGCAGTCGCCGGTGAAGGCCGAGGATCCGGAAGTCGATCCGATGATTGCCCGGTGCGTGCTGGAGAAAAAGACGCTGACGGCCACCTATAACCCGGACTGCCTGAAGCTGGCCGACTGCGTGGTGGTCGATGTGCAGTGCGACTACGCCAAGCGCGACCTGGGCAACCTGCGGACCGGGCAGACGGACATGGCGGCGCTGGAGGCGACGATGAAGACGATCGGCAACAAGATCGGGCCGGAGTGCCTGGTGCTGATCGAGACGACTGTGGCTCCGGGCACGACGGAATTTGTGGCGTGGCCGATTTTGAAAAAGGCCTTTAAGGCCCGCGGCCTTGACAGCGAGCCGCTGCTGGCTCACAGTTTTGAGCGGGTGATGCCCGGCCAGCAGTACGTCGCTTCCATTCGCGACTTCTGGCGGGTGTGTTCGGGCTGCAACGCCGAGGCCCGGGCCCGGGTTGAAACATTTCTGCGCGAGGTGCTGAATACGGAGGATTTTCCGCTGACTGTGATGGACCGTCCGATTGAATCGGAAACCACCAAGATTGTCGAGAATTCGTACCGGGCCACGATTCTGGCCTTTCTGGATGAGTGGTCGGTGTTTGCGGAGCGTAACGGGGTGGACCTGATCAAGGTTATCCAGGCCATCAAGATGCGGCCGACTCACAGCAACATGATTTTTCCGGGTCCCGGCGTCGGCGGCTACTGTCTGCCCAAAGACGGCGGGCTGGGCTACTGGGCCTATAAGCATCTGCTGGGTTTTGATGATGACATTTTTAAGATCACCACGGCGGCCATCGACATCAATGACACCCGGGGGCTGCGGGCGGCCACGCTGACGCGGGACGCTCTGCGCAACATGGGCCGATATATTGCCGGGGCGCAGGTTCTGCTATGCGGGGCCAGCTACCGGCAGGATGTGGCCGATACGCGCTACAGCGGCTCGGAGATTGTCATGCGCCGGCTGACGGAGATGGGGGCCGAGATGCGGGTGCATGATCCGTACCTCGAACACTGGTACGAACTGGAGAGCCAGGATAACTACCCGGCGCCCGGTCATTCATGGGCGCGGTTCTTCCGCAACCAGGAGCACCTGACGGAAATTCGGGTCCAGCAGGATCTGGCGGCGGCGTTGAAGGGAGCCGAGGCGGTGATTCTGGCCGTGCCGCATGAGCCGTATCTGCAATTGGATCCGGATCAGATTGTCACGTGGGCCGGCGGGCCGGTGGCCGTGATCGACTGTTTCGGCATTTTGGACGACGCGAAAATCCGCCGCTACTTTGAGCTGGGCTGCGAGGTGAAGGCCCTGGGCCGCGGGCACATCCAGCGGATCAAAGAAGCGGTGCGCAGCAAGAAGTGATCTGTGCGGTCGAGGTTCGGGCAGCGCCGGGAGAGTCGGGGGAGGCCGCGGACACAGCGGTCGGTTTTTTAGAAGGCATAGAAGAACTGGACATAGTACTGCCGGGGCACTTCATTGTACTTGTTGGTGCCCCAGTCATAGCCGCCTTCGTAATGGGAGCGGCTGAGAAGGCCGAGGGCGCCGACGGCGATTTCGGCCCGGTCGCTGAGGAAGCGTCTGGCCAGGCGAATGTCCAGCCGCCAGACCGGCTCGCCCTGGATGTATTCATGATAGGGGGTGACCGTATCCGTCCAGTATAATTGCGTGTTGAGGGTTGTGGTCTCGTCCAGCTTAAACCGGTTGGTCAGCCCGACCCGGTGTTTGGGGCTGAGGATGATTCCGGTTTCGCCGGTCCGCCAGTTGGTCAGCTCGTTGCGTTTGGTCTGATGGATGTACGCGTGAAATCCCCGCAGGAGCCACCAGTCGGCCGGGCGCCATTCGAGCGAGGTTTCGACCCCCCAAGTGGTCACATCGTATACATTATTATACTGATCATACCAGTCGGTATCCGACCAGGGGGAGGAAGGCCATGTCAGGGTTTCCTGCGTCAGGGCTTTATTGAGGGCGATCATATCGTTGTCTTTGTTGATGTACCCTTCGATATTCATGGAGAGATTTTCGCGCAACTGGCCTCGGTAGCCGATTTCGTAGGAGATCATTTCTTCATTCTCCAGCGAATCGTTTCCTTCGCCGATGAGGATGACCCCGTCGGGGAAGCCCTCGGTGCCCTCGTACTTGAGCGGTCCGCAGCGGTACATCTGCCAGAAGGTCGGTCTTCGGAAGGCCCGGGAAACGCCGGCCCGCAAAAAATGCTTCGGGGCGGGCTGCCAGACCATCGAGACGCTGCCGGCCCAGTCAAAGTGCGTCATTTCATTATAAAATCCGCGATAGCCGAGGGTCAGCCAGAGGTTTTCGGTCAGTTCGATTTCGTCTTCGATGAAGGCGCTGGCCTGGTCGTTGACGAAGTCTTCGGGGACCGTGTTGTACTGGTCGTCGAGGGGGCTGCTGCGGTAGACATCCCGCGTGTAATCGATGCCCCAGACGATATGATGATTGTCATGAAGCCAGTTGTGCTGAAATTCAAAAATCTCCTCGCGGGATCGAATGTCGGCCCGGTTATACATCGCGTCGTTGGAACCAGAAAAATAATTGGTTACTTTGTCGCGCCAGATATAACTTTCGGTCCATCGAAACTGGAGGGTGTTTTCCTCATCGATTCTTTTTTCCCAGAGCAGATTGAGATACTGGAGTTTTTCGTTGTTGGACCAGGCGTTTTGGTGGCCGCCGCTGAAGATCAGGGTGGTGTCCTCGTCGGGGGTCCACTCCGCGCGGCCGGTGGCCTGGAAGGCCTCGTAATCGTCAAATACCCGGATTCCGTTTTCGCGGACAAATCCGTCTTCGTAAAAGCCGCCGAGGGTGGTCCGCCAGGAAAAGGGACGGGTGCCGCCGCCGTAGCGTACCAAACTCTGCCGCAGCCCCTGTTCTCCGGCGGCTCCGTAGAGGAGGCCGCCGGTTGTGTCGGCGGTTTTTTTGGTGATGATGTTGATCACGCCGTTCATGGCATTGACGCCCCAGGCCACACCGGCCGAGCCGCGAATGACCTCGATGCGCTCGATATTCTCAAGGAAGACCGGGTGCAGATAAAACAAAGCGCCGCCCAGGTAGGGATCGTAGAGGGGGCGGCCGTCCAGCAGGATCTGCATGCGTTCGTTGTTCCACTTGGTATAGCCCCGGCTGCCGACGGCGGAGACCAGTCCCTTGGTGCGAAAGACATCCATGCCGGGCACCAGCCGAAAGAGGTCCTCGATTCGAACGGGGCCTGCCTGGCGAATGTCTTCGGCCGTAATGACGTACATCGCCCGGGTTGAACGGCTGATCGACTGCGGGCGGCGGGCCGAGGAGGTGATTTCCACATCCATCAACTGTTCAATGGACAGGTCAAAAAAATCATTTTGCGCGGCCGGGCCGGTCTCTTCGGCAAAAGCGCCGCGGCCATTTAGCAGCAACAGCAACAGAAAGACCGAGAGAGCCCCTGCGATCCCGTCTCGTTTTCCTTTTTCTGTCATCATGGCATTTTCCCGGTTTCGGCAATCGCCCTGCTGAACCTGCGCCTCCATCGGCCTGTTTGGGCCGCCCTATCCAAAGCGGGTCTTTTTTGAATCGGTCATGCAAAGGCCCTGCTTTGCCGGAACCTGCGCGGATTTCGGGGTCCTATAATTATTTTGCGGAGGAGTGCGGGCAGGGACTGTTTATTCTCTTCGGGGCAGAACCATCCGAATCTTGCACAGGCAGGACCGATAAACCGTGGGGGGTACAGAATGCGGAGGCAATCGAACGGAGGGAAGGCAGGGGCTGTTTTGGCGGGTGATAAAAAAGGCCTTCGGTCACACTGCGTGCCGAAGGCCCTGCCGTTTTAATCAAACTGTGTCCTGATTTGGGGTTGGTTTTTTTAAAATTTCGCCTGTTTTAGTTGTCTTTCCACATCCAGGCGACCGCGGCAATGAACCAGATAACGGTCACCAGCAGGAAAATCTCCTTGGCTCGGTCCAGGGCGGTCGAGCCGGCCAGAAACAGGATGGACGCGGCGACCAGCAGAATCAGCGACCCGTATCCGAAAAGGCGGGCCACGGCGACGGCACCCGGTTTTTCGAGTGTCTGCCGCTGCATCAGGGCGCTGAGCACCACGTACAGGATTGCCGCGAAGAACCAACCGGGCAGCGAGACAAAATACAGCCCCACGCGGCCGGTCAGCACGAGCCACACGCAGACGCCAAAGGTTACCACCCAGGCCAGCCCGGCGGCCCAGTTGACCCCGATGCCGGCTTTCTCGGCGTAGTTGTTTTGCAGTCCGAATTTTTTCATCAGCCAGAAATCGACAAAGACCACCGCTCCCATCGGCATCAGGACCATGCCGTAGATGGCGACGAAACCCAGCAGTTTCATCGCGATCAGGGGGAACAGTCCGGCCAGGGTGGCCAGCGCCCCGGTGGCCAGCGTGACGGCAAACCGCGAGCGTTTGGGCAGGATGGCCTGAAAGGCCAGCCCGGCCCGGTAGATGGTGGGGTTGGCCGTGGTCCAGCCGGCGATGATGACGCACAGCAGGCCGGCCACACCGGCGGCCCGAAAGGCCAGCGGACCGGGCAGCACATCCATATCAGTGGGGTCTAAATGAAGCTGATAGGCGTAAAGGATGGAGGCGCTGATCCAGGCCATGAAGTGGCCGACGTACATGCCGGAAGCGGAGGCAAGGCCGTACCAGGATTTGCGGGCAAAGCGAAAGACAGACAGATCGGACATGCCGATGTGCATGGCCATATTGCAGAACCAGGCAAAGAACATGACATGCCAGAGGGTAAACTTGACCTGTCCGGGCAGCGGATCGCCGCCTTTCCAGATATGGGTTTTGGCCAGATCCCACAGGTCGCCGGCCGAGCGCACCTCCGCGCCGGTGGCGTCGATGAACTGCCGCAGACCCACAATGCCGAAGACCAGAAAGACCAGGACCATCCAGGGGGCGGCGATATTGGCGAATTTGGCGACGGTCTGATAGCCGTAGGCGGCGACAATCGTAATCAGCGCCCCAACGAGTCCGGCGGCCAGTACCCAGCTTACGCTGTTGGGGTAGAGGTCGTTGAGGCCGGGCATGGGGAACTTGAACCAGACGCCCAGCGCGGTGGCCGAGACGGTAATCATGGCCCCGGCCAGAAAGCAGAACATCACGCCGTTGGCCAGGTTGTAGAGGGTGACGAGTTTGCGGCCGCAGATTTTTTCGAGCTGGTAATAAAGGGTCAAGCGGGCACGGGTGGCAATGGGGGCACACATGAGCACCCAGCTCAGGACCGCCAGGGCATTGCCGACGATCAGGCCGACGATCAGGTCAAAGGCCCCGACGCCGGCGGCCACGAACAGCGGGCCGAGCATCAGTTCCGTGCCGGCGCAGTGCTCGCCGGCGTACATGCCGATGAAGCTCTTGAAGCCCAGCAGGGAACGCTGGGGGACGGGCTGCCGTTCAAATTCGCCGCTTTCGGGCATTTCGGCAACCTGTTCTTCCCTCTGTGATTCTGTCTGCATCCTTGACCTCCTTAACTTAGGGTTGCTTCCGTATTGTCAGGTCCGTTTGCTCAGGACATCCTTTTCGTACTTTTGCACCTGACCGAACCAGTCCCGTTCGGCGGGGACGTTTTTTTGAAGGCAATAATAATCCCAGACAGCCGCCCACGGCAGGGTTTTCAGTTCCTCCAGTATAGCCAGCCGCTGGGTAAAGTCCATCTCCTGTTCGGTCTTTTGGAGGGTTTGGGCGGGTTCGAGCAGGGCGATCAGCAGGGCCTTGATCATGTTGCGGGTGCCGATGACCCAGGCGGCGATACGGTTAATGCTCGCGTCGAAGAAGTCCAGGCCGATGTGGATGTCGGCCAGGCGGCCGCTGCGGATGATCTCGCGGGCGATGTCGCGGAGCTGGTCATCGAGGATCACAACGTGGTCGCTGTCCCAGCGGACCGGGCGGCTGACATGCAGCAGCAGGCCCGGCAGGTACGGCAGGACGGCGGAGATTTTGTCGTAGATGACCTCGGTGGGGTGAAAGTGGACTGCATCGAGGCAGAGCAGTTTTTTCCGGGAGACCGCATAGCCGAGGTAGAACTCGTGCGAGCCGACCGTATAGCTTTCGGCGCCGATGCCGAAGAGCTTGGATTCGACCGCGTCGAGGTTGTGGTTGGAGTCGAGGTCTTCTTTGAAGATGGTATCCAGCGAGTCGGCCAGCCGCTGCCGGGGACCGGTTCGGTCGGCGGGACTATCCTTGTACCCATCCGGAACCCAGACATTGGTGACGGTTGTCGAGCCGAGCTGTTTGCCCATCTCCGCTCCGATTTTGCGGCAGGCGATGCCGTGCTCGATCCAGAAGCGGCGAATTCCCTCATCCGGATGCGCGAGCGTAAAGCCGTCGGCGGCCCTGGGGTGGGAAAAGTAGGTCGGGTTAAAATCCATGCCCATGCCGTTGGCTTTTGCCCAGTCGATCCAGCTTTGAAAGTGGTCGAGGGTGATCTCGTTGCGGTCCACAAATTTTCCGCCGTGGTCGAGATAGCAGGCGTGGAGGTTGAGCCGGTGGGTGCCGGGAATCAGCGAAAGGGCCGTTTCAATATCCCTTCGCAACTGATCAATCGTGCGGGCCTTGCCGGGATAGTTTCCGGTGGCCTGAATGCCCCCGCCGGAGAGTTCGGCCCCGGCGGTCTCAAATCCGCCGACATCATCGCCCTGCCAGCAATGGAGGGAGACGGGGATCCGGGCCAGTTGAGCGAGGGCCTGCTCGACATCGACGCCGATTTGGGCGTAGCGTTCTTTGGCCAGTTCATAGGCCTGCTGAATGTTTTTTTGATTTGCCATGCTATGTCCTTTTACTCAA
>JAHDQI010000259.1 GCA_018433925.1 Phycisphaerae bacterium
GCGAGGCGCCCTGTGTATCGGTTTGATCCGTCAATCGGTCGATCATCGCAAAGGCCCCGCCGTGCCAGGACTCCAGAAAGCCCAAATCGATCAGCGCAACCCCGCGCAGCACCACTTCACGGCCCGCCGGGTCCTTGATCTGGTTGCCTTCAACATGCAGCCGCGGCGTCGCCCCCTCCGAAGCCGCCGCGAAACAAAACACCAGCCCCGCGAACAATCCGCCAATCCGCCAGCCCCGAATACGCATCATCCTCTCCTTAAAGCAGCCAGTTCCGTACAAACTCCGCAAACTCCGCCAGGTCAATCAGGCAATCCCCGTCAATATCCACAGGGCCGCACTCCTCCGTCATCCAGTACCCCATAAACAGCGGCAAATCCTCGATATCCACAGTCCCGTCCCCCGTAAAATCTCCATACAGCCACGGATCGGCCTCGAAATTGGCAATCACGGTATAATCGCCGTCCATCATCACCGTCGTGCTTTCCGCCTGCGGATCATCGACCTTGCCCGCCGCCGCCGCGCTGCCCGTCCAGCCCGTAAAATGATAATCCGGCGCCGCCGCCGCGACAATCGCCGCCGCGCTGCCCGGCGGATAGTCATACGTCCCCTCGCCCGGCGTCGTCACCGCACCGCCCGCCGTCGAAGAGACCGTCAGCGTCTGCGGAACAACCGCCGCCGCCGAAAGCGAAAGCGTCACCACCGACTGGGCCGCGATATTCACCGCACCGCCCGTATAACTGCCCGCGCTGACGCAGTTCTGTGTCTGACTCGTCCGGTAGATCGTCCCGCTGTCAATCGAAAACCCCGAAAACGATGGCGTCAGCGACACCCCTGTATCCGCACTGGTGTTGATCACCACAACCGACAGGGTCTGACCGTCCGGGCTGATATACGCCGATATCCGAAGCGCCGTCGAGTCCGTCGTCGCCTCCACACGCTGCCACCCCGAATGAATAAACGCCGAAAAATGCTTGAATCCGTAATAGTCATTATAAATCGTATACGTCGATGGACTGATCGATACAAAACCCGACCCCGATTCGCCCCAGAACAGGTCCCAGTACAGGTAGGCGGAGACCTCTTCCACCGTCAGTGAATTATGCAGCAGCAGTGCAATATGCAGCGCATCGGGCCAGGACTCATTCGTCTTTTCATACTCCGTCTGAAACAGCGGCTTGCTGCCCCAGGCCGAATTGAAATTCTGCATCGCCCCCAAATAAGCGTCCGGATCATCCCCGGCGGCAATGTTGTACAGGTGATGGGCATACCCGTACACATGGTTAGGATGAATCAGCGCCGATACATAATCCGAAAGCGAATGGCCCGCCGCCCCGTAAAACCCCGTCGTCTCCGGCCCGATCATCTTCGGCATCGACGAGCCGAAACGGGAATACATCTCCCCATAAACCGCCTCAAAGGCCTCCGCGTATCCCGCGATACTGCTCGTCTCAGTCGGGTCATACCGGCAGGTATCCCAACTGGCCGTCCAGTCCGGCTCATTTTGAATACTGAGGTAGTCCACCTCCACGCCAACCCCGGCCCACGCCGTAATGCTGTCGGCCCACCAGTCCGCAAACTCCGCGTACTGGTATCCCCCGGAATCGCTGGCAAGAGTCCCCCCGTTCTGCGTCTGCCCGTTGCTTTTCAGATACGCCGGCGGCGACCAGCACGAAACCAAAACATGCAGCGGCCGTCCCAGCGAGGCCTCCCCCGCCGAGATAATCTGCGCCGACCGGCTCATATACAAAGAACCGCCGTCCTGGTCATAGGCATTTCGAAGACGATAAATATCCAGACCCAGGTCGCCGAACAGAACGTCATAAATCTCCGGCCGGACCTGACCCAGCGCAACCAGCGTCCCCTCATACCAGGCCCCCGCGGCCCCAAAACCCTCGATCACCTGGTGCCGTGTATTGACATCCACCAGCCCCGTCGCCTCCGGATCGGTCGTCCCCGCCTCCGGACCGAACACCACCGCGTCATCCACATAAATATCCACCCCCGAATCCGGCCCCTCAAAATACACATACAGCTCCGAAAGCACCCCCTCGACCGTCAGCGTATAACTGCCCGAAAGATACGTCCACCCGCTGTTGTTGGCGGTTCCAGAGGCCGCCCATTCATAAAGCGGCTCGCCGTTAACCGTCTTTTGAAAGGTAATCTGAACCGAAGAGTTGGCCGACGTGCTCGTCCGGACCCATCCCGATACCTGGTATGTCTGGCCGACAACCATCTTACCAAGCAGATCCTGCTGAATGCCCTGCCAGGAGTCCGTTCGGTTATACGCCTGCCCGCTTCGGCTCTCGCTCCGCACCGGCGAGGTCACCGTACGGATCGAACAGTTCCGTGAGGACCATGCCGACGTGCCGTCCTCAAAACCCGGATTCACAAGAACATTGGCGTCCCCATAAACCGGAAGCCGGGAAACAATAAAAAAAACCGCCGCAATCACCCATAATTTACTTCGCATGGCCTGTCCCTTCCCGTATCAAAGAAGAAATTTGTGGTAAATGTAGATGTGGATATGTCTGATTGTGCCCCGGATACGTTATCTCTATTGCGAATTTCATCCCCGTCTCCTGATTGTTCCCTACATAAAGGGGTTGGCGCATAACCGCCCAAAAACAGGACAAGTCCTAAAATTCAGTAAACGTTTACTTAACGCAGTATATAGAATCGAAAATACCCAGTCAAGTTTATTTATAATGAAAAATAACCCGCTTTATCATATCTGCTATTGACTGTATTTTTCTATAAAAAAGGCCTGTTTTCCCAATCCCCGTTGATTCTTCCCCCGTTCGCATATAAAATACTCGCATGAAAGCCATTCAAATCCAACAATACGGCAGCCCGGAAGTCATGCAGATTCAAACCGTCCCCGACCTGTCCCCCCAGTCCGGCCAGGTCCTCATCGAAGTCAAGGCCGCCGGCGTAAACCCTGTCGATACCTACATCCGCTCCGGCAGCTACGCCCTCAAAAAAGACCTGCCCTTCACCCCCGGGTTTGATGCCGCCGGCATTATCCTCCGAGTCGGCTCCGGCGTTGAAGACCTTTCCCCCGGCGACCGCGTCTATACCTCCGGCTCCCTGACCGGAACCTACGCTCAGCAAACCCTGTGCCTTGCAAGCCAGGTCCACCCCCTGCCGGAGAACATCTCCTTCGAGCAGGGCGCCGCCCTCGGAACCCCCTACGGCACCGCCTGGCGAGCCCTCTTCCAGCGAGGCCGGGCCCTCAGCGGCCAGTGGATTCTCATCCACGGCGCCAGCGGAGGCGTCGGCATCGCCGCCGTCCAGATCGCCGCCGCCGCGGGAATGCAGGTCATCGCCACCGCCGGCGACGAAGACGGCCGCCGACTCGTCAAAGAACAGGGCGCAGCCCACCGTTTCGACCACAATGACCCGCGGCACATGGACGAAATCTATCAGCTCACACAGGGCGTCGATGTCGTCCTCGAAATGCTGGCCAACGTCAACCTCGACCGCGACCTCGACATCATGGCCAAAGGCGGCCGGGTCGTCGTCATCGGCTCACGAGGCCGAATTGAAATCGACCCCCGAAAAACCATGGCACGCGAACTGAACATCTGCGGCCTCATGCTCATGCACGCCACCCCCGAAGAAAAAAAGGAAATCTACGCCGCCATCGAAAACGGACTGGCCGCCGGCAAGCTAAACCCCGTCATTGCGCAAAAGCGGCCCCTCGACCAGGCCCCGCGCGCCCATCACCAAATCATGCAATCCCCGCACCGCGGAAAAATCATCCTCCTGCCCCAATAAACAGGCATCGCGGCCTATATCTTCTCAAACCGGAACTGATGGCGGTCCGCGTCGATGCGGATTTTATCGCCCTCGCTGAATTTGCCCGCGATCAGCTCGGTCGCCAGCGGGTTTTCCAGCCGCCGCTGAATCACTCGCTTCAGCGGCCGGGCACCAAACGACGGATCATACCCCTCATCAATCAATTGCGCCTTGGCCGCCTCCGTAAATTCAACCTCCAGGTTCCGCTGCCGAAGCCGCTGGACCAGATACCCCAACTGAATCTCCACAATCTGCTCCAGTTTCTCCCGGCTGAGCGTATGAAAGATAATCGTCTCGTCAATCCGGTTCAAAAACTCCGGCTTAAAATACTTCTTCAGCGCATCCTTCACATGCGCCTCGATTTCCCAGTCGGCCCCCTTCCCCTCCGAAAGCTGCAAAATCTGCTGCCCTGCAAAATTGCTGGTCAAAATCAGCACCGTATTCTTGAAATCCACCGTCCGCCCCTTCCCGTCCGTCAGCCGCCCGTCATCAAAAACCTGAAGCAGCACGTTAAACACATCCGGATGGGCCTTCTCGATCTCATCCAGCAGCACCACCGAATACGGCTTGCGCCGGATCGCCTCCGTCAGACGTCCCCCCTCCTCATACCCCACATACCCCGGAGGCGCCCCGATCAGCCGCGCCACCGAATGAGACTCCATAAACTCGCTCATGTCGATCCGCACCATGCTGCCCGGATCGTTAAACAAAAACTCCGCCAGCGACTTGGCCAGTTCCGTCTTGCCCACCCCCGTCGGACCCAAAAACAAAAACACCCCGATCGGCCGGTTCGGATCCCCCAGTCCCGCCCGGTTCCGGCGCACCGCGTTGCAGATCGCCGTAACCGCCTCATCCTGACCGACCACACGTCGCTGAATCTCCTGCTCCATCTGCAGAAGCCGCTGCCGCTGCCCGGCCATCAGACGAGACACCGGAATCCCCGTCCACCGGCTGACCACCTGCGCAATATGCTCCTCCGTCACCTCGTTATGAATCAGGGTCGAACCGTTGGCCCGCGCCAGGTTCTCTTCCGCCTCCGAAAGCTGTTTCTGCAAACCCAGGATCGTCTCATATTTCAGCCGCGCCGCGTTTTCCAGGTCCCCCCGGCGCTGCGCATCCTCAAACTCCGCCTGCGATGCCGTAATCTGCTCCTTCAGATGCTTGACCCGGTCAATCGCGCGCTTATCCGTCTCCCAACGGCCCGTCAGCTCCGTATCTTTCGCCTTCAGCTCCGCAAGCTGTTTTTCCGTCTTTTCAAGATGCCGGCCGCTGGCTTCATCCGTTTCTTTCTTCAGCGCCTGCCGTTCAATCTCAAGCTGCATAATCCGCCGACGAATCGAATCCAGCTCCGCCGGAAGCGAATCATTCTCGATCCGAAGCCGCGAAGCCGCCTCGTCCACCAGGTCAATCGCCTTATCCGGCAGAAAGCGGTCCGAGATATACCGGTTTGAAAGCGTCGCCGCCGCCACCAGCGCCGCGTCCGTGATCCGCACCCCGTGATGCGCATCGTACCGGTCCTTCAGCCCGCGCAGGATCGCCACCGTCTCCTCCACGCTCGGAGGATCAACCGTCACCGGCTGAAAACGACGCTCCAGCGCCGCGTCCTTCTCCACGTATTTTCGATATTCATCCAGCGTCGTCGCCCCGATGCACCGAAGCTCCCCGCGCGCCAGCGACGGCTTCAGCAGGTTCCCGGCGTCCACCGATCCCTCCGTCTTGCCCGCGCCCACAATCGTATGCAGTTCATCGATAAACAGAATGATCCGCCCCGCCGAACCAATCACCTCCTTCAGCACCGCCTTGAACCGGTCCTCAAACTCCCCGCGAAATTTCGTCCCGGCAATCAGCGACCCCATATCCAGCGCGATCACCCGCTTATCCTTCAGGCCCGTCGGCACATCCCCGGCCACAATCCGCTGGGCCAGACCCTCCACAATCGCCGTTTTGCCCACCCCCGGCTCCCCGATCAGCACCGGGTTGTTCTTTGTCCGCCGGTTCAGTACCTGCATGCACCGCCGGATCTCCTCATCCCGGCCGATCACCGGATCCAGCTTGCCCCGGCGGGCCATCTCAATCAGGTCAATCCCAAAACGTTCCAGCGCCTGGTACGTAGCCTCCGGGTTTTCATCCGTCACCTTCGCCCCCCCGCGAATTTCCCGCAGGGCCTTCTCGATCCCCTCCGGACGAATCGAATTAACCGACAGAATCTCCTTCGCGTCGCTCTGAACATCCGCCAGTGACAGGAACAAATGCTCCACACTTAAATAATCATCCCCCATCTTGTCGGCCTTGTTCTGCGCATCCAGAATCACCTGCTGATAGCTCGCCTCCGGCATAATCATCTGCCCGCCGGTCTGGCCCGTCGGAAGCCGTTTCAGTTCCCCGTCTGTCATCTGACGAAGGCGATCCGCGTTCGACCCGATCTTTTTCAAAATCAGCCCAACAACCCCCTGCTCATCGCTCAGCAATGCATACAGCAGATGCAGCGGCGAAAGAACCGTGTTCGATCGCGCCATCGCCTCCTGTTGAGAGGTCGCCAGCGCCTCCTGGGCCTTGACTGTAAATTTATCAAATTTCATCGCTTCATATCCTTTCCTCATTTCGCTTATCGACGATCTCCCTGATTACAGAGCAAACCCCGTGCCCGCCCCTCATATTAATCATATCCACTTTATAATTAAAGACTTATAAATATTCCAAGAACCTCGCGTTTATGCCATTTTGGCAGGTACAGGTCGGCTTTTCCCCAAACCCCGGCCGAACCGACCTATTTGACGATTGCCTGCCCCAATCCCGGCAGGTATAGTATCGCCAA
>JAHDQI010000179.1 GCA_018433925.1 Phycisphaerae bacterium
CTTGGCGGTGGGATTATCAGGAACCTCCTTAAAGAGTTTTCGCTTTACGGTTTGTATTGTTGCGGCGGTCGTAACAGCAATGTGTTTTCCGGATTGTTTTCTTACTATCGGGCATGTGAACTTACGTGACCGTCGTCTGATCCTGGTAATTGTACAGTTGGTGATGTTTGGCATGGGTACGCAAATGAGCACTCGGGACTTTCTGGGCGTGGCCAGAATGCCCAGGGCCGTGCTCATTGGAATGGCCTGCCAATTCTCCATTATGCCTTTGGTTGGATTTGCCCTGGCAAAAACACTGGGCTTTCCCCCTGAGATCGGAGCGGGAATCATTTTGATCGGCTCATGCTCCAGCGGTCTGGCCTCGAATGTCATGGTTTACATGGCCGGCGCTAATCTGGCCCTGTCTGTAACTTTGACTGCCGTGGCCCAACTGCTGGCGCCTTTGCTCACCCCCATGTGGATGAAAATACTGGCGGGTGAAATGGTCGAAGTTCAATTCTTTCAAATGATGAAAAATATCATCCTGATGGTGTTATTGCCTATTATCGTGGCCTTACTTTATAATGTCGTTAGAAAAGAACGCCTGCAGCGCCTTCATCGTCTGATGCCTTTACTTTCTATGGCTGGTATCATTTACTTCACGGCTGTTACCACCGCTGCCGGACGCGACTCCCTGCTTAAGATTGGAGCATTACTGCTCATGGCGGCGATATTACACAACAGCATTGGATATATTCTGGGCTATTGGGCAACACGTCTTTGCGGGCTCGATAAAGATTCCTGTCGCACGATTGCCATCGAGGTTGGCCTGCAAAACGGGGGGATGGCCTCCGGCTTGGCGGGTGCCATGGGGAAACTGGCCACCGTGGGACTGGCACCTGCAATTTTCAGCCCCTGGATGAATGTTTCCGGGTCGATACTCGCGAATTTCTGGCATAAGCATGGGTCTTGTCCCACGATCGGAAAAAAGTAAGGCCGATGGAAGGCAATTCAGGATCCAATTAGGAAACAGAATATAAAAGGATAAAGGATGAAAGCTTCTATATCCAAAAAAGCGACTGTATTTAAGAACACCAAATCACCCGTCCGCGAAATCATGGACTTGGCAAGCCCGCAATTCTTTCAGCAAGCAGGGCTCAATCCTGATGAAGTAATCTCTTTTTCAGGAGGGTGGGTTAACCATGAAGCTCCTGGTGAGCTGCGCATGGCTTATGCCGATATCATTCATGATCCCCATCGATTCCATCAAAGCGGCGCCTATCCTCCGAGCATCGGGATGCCGGAATGCCGTCGTGCCATTGTGGATTTCGAAAAACACCTTTATGATCCGGAGATGGAGCTGAATCCGGAGAATATCGCGATTGGATGTAACTCGTCACAGATGACCTTTAATCTGATGCACATCCTGCTCGATCCAGGCGACACGATCCTCCTGCCGGACCCATCCTACTGTAACTATCCCTCCCAAGTATCATCCCTGGAAGGTGTGAAAATCTCGTATTTTCCCGTGCTAAATGTAGAAGAATGGCGTTATGTGGCTGATGAGAAAATAGAAGAATTCGCATTGCATATACGCCGGGAAAAACCAAAGGTAATACTCCTGTGTGCCCCCGACAATCCAACCTCACAGATTCCCTCAACTGCCTTTGTCGCAGCGGCCCTGGAAGCTGCGAGAGAGATCGGCAGTTTTCTGGTGATTGATTTTGCTTATAAAGCATTGGTCTTTGAGGACACGCTGCCGGATTATTTTTCCTGGGGTCCGAATGATAACTACATCTCTATCCATTCAAATTCCAAATGGTGTCGCGGTCTGGGCCGAAGGCTTGGCTGGGTAGAAGCCCCGGTCCGAATCGTAGAGGCATTGGAAGCCATCCAGGGATCAAGTATTCTTTGTCCCGATACCCTTCATCAAATGGCGTTGACGGTTTATATTGACAACGGCATAGCCAATGACAGGATTCAACCTTATATTCGTCAAACTAAGAAACTCTATCAAGCTGCAGCCCAGCAAACGGTTCGGGCTATCGAGACTTATTTAAAGCTGCCCTGCCTGATTCCGCAGGGCGGGCTCTATACGGTCCTACGAACGGACATAGAAAGTTCCGTATTTACCCGTGAAGTTCTGAAAAATACCGGTGTCATTGTGGTCCCCGGCTGGGGATTTGGCGAGACTCTCCAACAGGCCGTGCGCCTGTCATACGGTCCGCTGGTAAATGATCTTGACAGAATCGAAGAAGCGATGAAACGAATGGGCGCGTTTTTAAATCGCAAAGGTTGGCGAATGGGCATATCGCCTCGGTAGGCCTTAGTAAGAACATTATCAAATTATATACTATGACACAATTATTTGACCAAAACAAAGAAGACTCCCAGGCCACTGTGGTCAGTCCGATACGGCCAAACGCTTTTGACTTGGATGCCTATGCAAATTATGAGGCGGCTCGGCTGTCTCGGTGTCAAGCTTTTTGGGAAGGCAACAGCGGCGTTTTAGTCTATCGTCGAATGCGGGCGGCAGAGGTCTTTTCTTATGGCTGCCAGAGCATGGAAAGATCGCTGGAACTCCAGCTCGGTGCTCTGCATAAAAGCATGGAATACCAATCCGATATCCCCAATTTCCTGGAGCCGTGGTATGGCATTGGTACCCTCGCATCATCATTCGGGATTGATTACACCTGGCATAAGGGCCAAGCTCCGGCTTTTGCACCCAAGTTCAAAAGTATAAAAGAGGCCCTCAATGCTCCCGTTATCCCTGTGAAAGACACGCATATCGGACACCATACCCTTACGATGATTGACTACTTTCTGGAGAAAACTCAAGGTCGTATTCCTATGTCATTATGCGATGTCCAGTCTCCTTTTAATGTAGCAGCTATGCTGGTTGACATGAATGCCCTTTTTGTAGGTTTCTATGAATGCCCGGATTACGTTATTGAACTTTTCGATCGAATCATAGGACTTTTAACAGATTTTACTCACGAACAAGTCGCCCGCATTGGAGAAGCGATGGTATGGCCGGGGCATGGATTTGCATCTTCACGGGTATTTGAAGGGCTTGGGATGAGCGATGATTATTCAATCCTTCTCTCTCCTGATCAGTACCGGCAGTTTGCAGGATCCTCATTGGCCAGGGCCGCATCTGATTTTAATGGCTCTGTATTTCATTCATGCGGCAACTGGTCTCACTTGGCACCCGTTATTAAACAACTCCCGGATCTTCGTATGGTTGATGGAGCATTTGGTTCTCAAACAGATCCCTCTCCCAATAAGCCAGAAATCTTTTCGGAACTTTTTACTAATACGGGAATCATCGTGAATGCCCGTATTGTAGGAGATTCTTCGGAGGTTGCCGAACAGGTAAAAAAACTCTGGGCCCCCGGTATGAAGCTGATTGTAGTTACTTATTGTCAGAACCCCAAAGATCAACAACATGCCTATGACATGATTCATGGTATTTGTCAATAGACTTTGTGTTTCTGTGACCTTAAAACAGTGATTCAATAAGGAAAGCTGATGTTTGGATTGCAATGGATTGATATCGGCGTTATTTTACTGTATTTTAGTGTGGTTATCGCAATCGGAATCCGGGCGTCGTCCCGCATCAAGAGCCAGGAGGATTATTTTCTGGCTGGTCGGCGGTTCGGCAAATTCATTCAAACTTTTGCAGCATTTGGCCAAGGCACCTCAGCCGATAATGCCGTAGGGGTAACCACGACAACATTCACCAACGGAATCGCGGGGGTATGGAGTTCATTGTTATACCTGTTTGCCACGCCATTGTATTGGATGGTGATGCCTTGGATGCGACGGCTGCGGCTAATCACACTCGGAGACTTCTTTGAGGAACGCTACGGCTCTAAACTCATGGCTGGAGTTTATGCGGTGGTTGGTTCCATCAGCATGATGACAATTATCTCCGTTGGATTTGCCGCCATGACGAAGACGGTTGTGGCCTTAACACCCAAAAGTGTGGAGCACTATACGATTGAAGAGAAGGAAGAATTTGACCGAGCGGTTATCTTAGAACAGCTCGAGTCTCGCACTTATAATTCATTGAGTCCGCAGGAGAAACAACAGTTAAAACAACTGCGATTTCAAAAGCCCGAAAAAATATTCTTTC